>CANGYP010000051.1 GCA_947458235.1 Alphaproteobacteria bacterium | reverse complement strand
GTAAAGGTTTGGGTTTTGCTGGCTGGCAATAATGTATTGCGCGGGATAATTT
The DNA here is from genome assembly GCA_947458235.1 of Alphaproteobacteria bacterium. Lineage (GTDB taxonomy): Bacteria > Pseudomonadota > Alphaproteobacteria > JAJTHO01 > CANGYM01 > CANGYM01. The sequence continues at coordinate 10,042 of CANGYP010000051.1, read as the reverse complement.
TCTCAACAATCCCCCCCATGGTCTCCAGCCCCAAAGATAACGGCGTGACATCCACCAACAAAGTATCGCTGCCATACGTTAACGCATGCGCCTGATACGCAGCACCCACCGCCACGCTGTGATCGGGATCAATGCCCTTTAGGGGCAGGGCCCCAAAACGCTGGGTCAAGGCAGCCTCGATCATGGGGGTGCGCGTGGTGCCCCCCACCAACAGGACGCCGTCTAGGGCTGAAACGGCAACCCCCGCCTCTGTCAACACATCCTCGGTGACGCGCAGGGTTTGATCCATCAGGGGGGCGGCGAAGGTTTCAAAATCCTTGCGGGAAAACCGGTGACTCAGGTCGCGGCTGGGCAACCACAGGGTCATGTCGGCAAAGTCCTGATGGGACAAACGCTCGCGCGTGGCTTTGGCCTCTTGGGTTAAACGGCTCGCATCTTCGGGGGTTAGGGGGGCATCATAACTGGTGTGATACAAAAAGGATTGGGCCAAAACCCTATCCAGATCATCCCCGCCCAAATCCACATGACCGCCAGATCCCACCACGCGAAACACCCCTTGGGTTAGGCGCAGCAGGGACACATCAAACGTTCCCCCGCCCAAATCATACACCAAAAAAGTCCCCTGATCCCGCTGATCCAAACCATACGCCAACGCCGCCGCCGTGGGTTCCGCCAGCAGGCGCAACACCTGAAAACCCGCAATCTCCCCTGCCTGTTTGGTGGCCATGCGGGCGCGTTCGTCAAAATAGGCTGGAACGGTAATCACCGCCGCATCCACGGCATAACCTAAATGAGATTCGGCTGTTGTTTTCAAATGCCGCAGGATATCCGCAGCATACACAATGGGGGAACGCGTTTGCAGAGCCTGCGGCGGATTGTCTTTCCCCATCCACCGTTTGACAGAGGCCATCACGCCAGACAGGCCCCGCGCTTTGGTGCCCACCACAGGACGCCCCTCCAGCAGGGCCACCAAGGAGGGATGCAAAAACCCGCCGTCATCCTCTGGCACCAGCGTCACCTGCTTGGGGGTCATATCGGGCCGCACATACCCCACCACAGAATGGGTGGTGCCCAAATCAATACCCAAGGCCCGAACGCGGGGGACTTCGTTGGGCGTTTCGTCTTTTTTCGGGGCGTGGGGATCTTCGATGGACAGCAACATGAGAAAAACATAATACGCAATACAAAAGACTCTATATCATAATCGGCCTGACTATGCTATACACGGAACAATCCGAAGCAGGAAAAATCTGAAGCTTTGCCAAAAGACCCAAACATACAAACGGCCCAAAAGACATGCCAAAGCTATGGTTTTTTAACCTTGGCAAGGTATACGAAGCATATGAAAATCATCAACAAAAAACAGGAGCCGCAACAATGTCCACCCCATCCGCGATGTTTGAATCCCTAACAAAGGCCCCCGCAGGGCGGTTTGATGGGATTGTGCGTCCCTATACGTTGGATGATGTGAAACGATTGCGCGGATCAGTGGTGATTGAGCACACCTTAGCCCGTTTGGGGGCACAGCGATTGTGGGATATATTACACACTCGCCCTTACGTTCATGCTTTGGGGGCGCTGTCGGGGAATCAGGCCATGCAGATGGTGCGGGCGGGATTACCCGCCATTTATCTGTCTGGCTGGCAAGTGGCCGCCGATGCCAACACGGCCGGCGCCATGTATCCCGACCAGAGTTTATATCCCGCCAACGCGGGACCAGAACTATGTCGTCGCATCAACCGCACGTTCCAGCGGGCCGATCAAATCGACACGGCCGAGGGCAAAAGCGGCACCCCTTGGTTCGCCCCCATTGTTGCAGACGCCGAGGCTGGCTTTGGTGGCCCGCTAAACAGTTTTGAGCTGATGAAGGCCTACATCGAAGCTGGCGCCGCAGGGGTGCATTTCGAGGATCAATTGGCCTCAGAAAAAAAATGCGGACACTTGGGTGGAAAGGTGTTGATCCCCACGTCATGGCACATCCGCACATTGGTAGCAGCGCGCTTAGCGGCGGATATTATGGGCGTACCCACCCTGATTGTGGCGCGAACCGATGCCGAAAGCGCAAAACTCATCACCGCCGACATTGACGCCAGCGACCAGCCCTTCATCACAGGTGAGCGCACATCCGAGGGCTTTTACCGCCTGAAAGACGGCACGGGTCTGGATCACTGCATTGCGCGGGGCTTGTCCTTTGCCCCCTACGCCGATTTGTTGTGGTTTGAAACGTCAAAACCAGATTTAAAACAGGCCAAAACCTTTGCCGATGCCATTCATGCCAAGTTTCCGGGGAAAATGTTGGCCTATAACTGCTCGCCGTCCTTTAATTGGAAAGCCAACCTAAACGATGCCACCATCGCCACCTATCAGCAAGAATTGGGCGCCATGGGATATAAGTTTCAGTTTGTGACGCTGGCGGGCTTTCATGCCCTGAATTACAGCATGTTTGATCTGGCCAGCCAGTACCGCGATGCGGGCATGGCGGCGTATTCTAAACTGCAACAGGCTGAATTTGCCGCTGAATCCCGTGGCTATACCGCCACCAAGCACCAGCGCGAAGTGGGCACAGGCTATTTTGATCTGATCGCCCAAACCATCGCCAGCGGGGCCTCCTCCACCACTGCCTATCAGGAATCCACGGAAACGGATCAGTTTCACTGAGAGTGGGTGAAAAACGCCACATCGCACCCCCCATCAGGATCCCACGCACTTATCCCTCATCCCAAAAGGTTTGCTTTGATCCGCATTCTTCTTTAAACAGGATCTATAGCTATCCTTCAACAGCACTTTGATAGGAACTCTTCCTGTGACACAATCTTCCTACACCCTGACGGCCAGAACCCTGCATTGGATGATGGCCATTGTGATGATCCTGATGCTGGCGGCTGGTCTGGTCATGAGCGACATTGAAGATCCCGCCCTGAAAGGCACCCTTTATAGCCTGCACAAAGCCACGGGGATTGTGGTATTGTTTCTGGCGGGTGTGCGATTGTTTTGGCGTCTTTCCCACGCTGTGCCAGCTATATCCGCCGCTTTGCCACAGTGGCAACGCTGGGGGGCCCGTCTGGCACATTGGGGCTTTTATGGGGTTATGTTTATTCTACCGCTGAGTGGATGGTCCATGTCCTCCGCCGCTGGGTATCCCGTGTCCTTTTATGGGCTATTTGTATTGCCTGACCTGTTGGCTAAGAATGATACACTGGCACCCATTTTCAAGGATGTTCACGAAATTTCCGCCAATGTTTTCATTGGTCTTTTGGTGGTCCATTTGGGGGCAGCCCTGTATCATCACTATGTGATGCGCGACGATACAGTGCGCCGGATATGGTTTCGCTAAACGATACGGCGAAGAACACTAGTTGATCAGTGCATCCGTGCTGATCAAACGCCACTTTGTCCCGTCACTGTACACAACACGGCCTCCCACAGCCGTGTTGCTCACAAAAATCAAGCGCCCCGCTGGGGCAGCTGTTGGTAATGTGGCCAGTGTATACGACGGCAACGTCATAGGATCCGTGCTTTTGATGGTGGTTTGCATCCACACCGTGCCCGTATAGGTATAGGCCGCTTGCTCGTCCGCAACCCATACCGTCCACCCTGCCAAAGGGACATAAAATCGCCACGTATGACCTAAACACTGGGCCACCTTGCCGCCTTGGCTCACCCAATCGCCTGTGGGGGCAGGGGAGGCGGGCAACAAATACAATTGACCCTCCACAGGATTCGCAGGTGGCACGAATATCGTGCGCGTTTGTACTGTTGTCATAACCAAGGCATCCAGACGATTCAGGGCCTCAGCATGGGTGACCTCTTTCTGGGCCTGTTGAGTTTCAATATAGGGCAATAAAAGACGCGGGGTAGGCATAGAGTATCCTTTCAAAAAGAGATGAAAAACATAACGGGGCCCCGTTGATGGACAACCATCACATCCTAAAGGGGGGCTAAAAGAGGGGAGACTAATTGTTTTAAAAAGCAATAAAGTTCTGGAAAGGCCAAATAGGCGAATAACAATAACAAAAGTCAGATAGGATATTATTTTTTCATACCATTTTTTATAAACCCTGTAAAGAGGGCCAAACGACTATTTTATACGAGCCTTTTGATCAAAGGCTCTTCGTGATTCTGGCCTAAGGGTGGGCCTGCATCCGGTTATCTAACGCCTGTTTTGCCAAAACCATAACAAAACCAAAAGTCGCCAGAAGTGTTAAAAACCCGAAAGGTATCGTGGTTATGCCGTACAGCTGCCGCGCAAAGGCACACATCACCCACAGCAGAATGGGTATGGTTTTTCCGTAAGGGACAAAACCGAAATCCTTTTGATACCGTCCTATGAACACCAAAGCTGGCAGCAAAACAAATAGATCATAATCCATAAGGTAAGGCGTCATCAACAAAGCACCAGACGCCAAAGCTGCCGCTTTCAGGGCGTAAGGAACAGGATCGTTTTTGCGCCACAGCCAAAGGATGCATCCCAAAACCCCCACTTGAATCACACCCTGCACCGCATAACCCAGCCCCTTGGGGGCGCCCATGGTATGATGAACAAAGGAAAACAGGCTGTGAATCATCTCAAGCTGTTGATCTGAGCCTTCAAAATAACGCATCTGGTTGACGACATTGTGGAAAAAAGATGGCCAAATATCAGGCCCATACAAAGCCGTTACCCCCAAGGTCATCATCCCCACAGTAGCCGCTGCGGACAGAAAGGTTTTTCCGTACCCCCCCATGATCAAGGCCACAGGAATCAGGAGGCCAAATTGGAATTTATACGCCAGCAATCCCGCAAAAACCCCCGCCAACAGGGGCCGTTTTTCCAAATTGACCAGAAAAAATCCCATTAAGGCTGCCGTCAAAAAGGCCGTTTGGCCATGGGCAAAATTCGCGATATAAACAGGGGCCGCCAAGGCAATCAGAACGGTTTCCCTGAGGGGAAAAATCCGATACATGGCCAGCATCGCCAACGCCAAACTGCCCAGTTGCCAGAGGACCAAGGCGGGAAGGTAGTCCAGCGTTGCCAATAGCTCCGAGAATGCAAGAAAATAAGGGGGATAAGGAAATTGGATATAGGGAGCGGTGCTGCCTTCCCCCTCGAGCAGGCGCTGTTTTTGTTTATGTGCACCATAATCATAGGCCAGCGCGGGGGTTCCCTCAGCGGCCAGTTGTCCAGCGGTGTAAAAGGCTTTGAAATCACATAAAACGTCTTTGGTCGGATACGGGGCCCCGATGCTGTTGACGATCCCCTGCCCCCATAAAACAAAATACAGGGGGATCAGGGCAAAGCAAGCATATGCACACCGCTTTGAAAAGTCTGGGGACAGGATGCCCCGCTGGATCAGAGAATGATAAAAAGACAAAAGCATACCCTCACAATACAACAGAAAAAAGTTTCTGAATCCTAAAAAAACCTGTTCAAAATTCTCCTTGGCAAGGGTATCTAAGATATGATACACAAATGTCCCTGTTAAAATGATTATCCGTAATGATAGGAGTTTTCCTTTGCTGGTTCATGTGAAAGATAACAATGTTGATCAGGCCCTGCGTGCCCTGAAAAAAAAGATGCAGCGCGAGGGGATCTTTCGCATCATGAAAGCCAAGCGCTTTTACGAAAAGCCCTCTGAAAAACGCGTGCGCGAGGCCTCTGAGGCTGGTCGCCGTTTTCGTAAACAACTGCGCAAGCGTCTGGAAAAAGAAGGCTATTAGTTCTATCTTCGGGGGCTCATGGCATGTCCTCTCAGGCCACCCTCGCGTCCCTTTCTTCTTCTGCCCCTGTGGCTCTGGCCGATGCTACACAGCGTCGCGCCCGTGATCCTCATGGATCATTTTGGGTGACGGCCTCTGCTGGCAGCGGCAAAACCAAGTTATTGTGTGATCGCGTGGTGTCCCTGTTGTGCCACGGGGCGGCCCCTCAAAGCATCCTGTGTCTGACCTATACCCGCGCCGCCGCATCGGAAATGAAGCAGCGGGTGCTGTCCATTTTGCAAAAAATCGCCCATGGGGATCCAGCTTATAGGGATTTTTATGATCTTTTATGCCAACGGGGTGTGGATCCCGTGCGCTTTTCCCTGTCCTTGATGGACAATCAGCATCGTTTGTCGTTTCAAACCATTCATGCGTTTTGTGAACATCTGCTGCGTCGATTCCCCCTAGAGGCCGATATCAGCCCCGATTTTCAAGTGTTAGAAGAGGCCGAAGCCCAAAGGTTATTGACGCAGGCCGCCGAGGCTTTCTATGATTTGGACCGCATCCAAGGCGATGATGCCACCGCCACATTGCTGGCGCGGTATTTGAACGAGGGGCAGTATTTGGATGTCCTTAAACCCCTGATCCGCAAGCCTTATCTGCTGTATCAGGCCGTTACCATACCGCTGGATATGTTCCAAGATACACTCAAGCACCATCTGGATTTGCCGCAGGATACAGAGGATCTTGAGTCCCTGAAGGCGCAAATGCAAACGGCCTTGCCCGATGCCGACATGCACCGTATGGCAGAGGCCCTGAGCCGCAGCCCCAGTCGGACGGATCAAGAGCGGAGTATTTTTTTAAGTGAATTCTTAGCACATGATGAATATACCAAGGATTATCAACGCTATATTGGATTTTTTTTAACCAGTGAGCGAAAAATTCGCAAAACACTGGCCACGAAAAAAGCCCCCCTGTCGCCCGAGGATCGAGAGACGTTATCCCGCGAAGCCCTGCGGCTGTATACCCTGTGCCAGCGGTGTTATGCCATGGAATGCCTACAGGCTACAGTGGCCCTGCGGTCCGTGGCCACGGCGGTTTGGGCCGCCTATATCCGCACTAAGGAAGAGAGCCATGCGCTGGATTTTGATGACTTGCTCGAGGGGACGCTGCGCCTGTTGCAAAACCACAATGCGTGGGTGGCGTACAAATTGGAACATGCCCTGAAACATATCCTGTTGGACGAGGCCCAAGACACCAACCCCCACCAATGGACCCTGATGAAACATCTGTTGGAGGAAACCCTCTCCAGCGATACAGAAACGGCCAAAACCCTGCTGGTGGTGGGGGACTACAAACAGTCCATTTACCGATTTCAGGATGCCGACCCCGAGGGCTACCGCGCCGAATACACCGTTTTGCAGGAACGGTATGCGCGGGCGCATCGGCCTTTGGTCCCCCTGAAACTGGAAACGTCATTTCGCACAACCCCGCAAGTTTTGGGGTTCGTGGATGCGGTCTTTCAAAACACCCCCATGGGGAATGGGGTCTTAACCCCCACAGAGGGCCCCCTGATCCACCACCCCGCCCGTGCGGAGGCCTGCGGGGAGGTTGTTCTGCATCCCATGATCCATTTGCCCGTGAAAAACACAGAGGAACGCTTTTTGCTGCCCACCCAACAGCATCATGGACAAACCCCAGAGGCCATCATTGCCGAAACCATTGCCAAAAGCATCGAGGTTATGCTCGCCAGCGGCAAAGGCCTGCCGTCCCGCCAAAATCGGGCCATCACCCCTTCGGACATTTGGATTTTGTTACAGCGGCGCGGTCGCTTGCAGGGGGCTTTGCTCTCGGCCTTGGCAGCCCGTCGTATTCCCGTTGCGGGGGGGGATCGGATTTTCATCAAAGATACCTTGGCCATCAAGGATCTCTCGGCCCTCTTGCTGTTTATGGTGGCGCCAGAGGATGATTTTACCTTGGCCTGTCTGTTAAAAAGTCCCGTGGGGGGGCTGGATGATGATGATCTGCTGACGCTGTGTCATGGACGGGCGGGCAGTGTGTGGTCCGCCCTGTATCACCACGCCCACAGGGATGCCGCCCCCCCCAAGATGCAACGGGCTTATGCACGGTTGCAGCATTTTTTGAACCATGCCGATGTGTGGACCCCCTATGAAACGCTGGTGCAATATTTGTGCGGGCAGGGGGGGTATGGGGAATTTCGCACGGCTTTTGGGGGGGAGGTGGATGAGGTTTTGCATCTGTTCCTATCCTACGCCCTGCGCTTTGAAACCGAAGAAACGCCCACACTGGCGGGGTTTTTGCCGTGGTTTGATCGTCATGCGGTGGATATTAAACGGGAAACCTTGGGTCATGGGGTGCGCATTCAAAGCATCCACAGTGCCAAGGGACTGGAGGCCCCCGTGATTCTTCTGGCCGATGCCGCCCATCGCCCCAAATCCCATTTTGGTCCCATTGTGTGGTTGCCGCAGGGGTTTTTATGGATTTTGCCCAAACGGGTGGTGCATGCCCTCGCCCCCTTGAAAGAGGCCATGAAAAAACAGGATGATGATGAGTATCACCGCCTGCTGTACGTGGCCATGACCCGCGCCGAGGACGCCCTGCACATTTTTGGGGCGGAGCGTCAGAAAAACCCCACCCAAGATGCCAAAGATGAAACAGAGACAGACGCTGAGGATGATTCCCCCCCCAACGCCGCCCTATCCCCATGGTATCAGGCCTTGGCCACGGTTTTGAAACAACGGGGGGTGGCGGGCGGCGATCCAGCGCGGCCCACCTATCGTTTGGGGGGCCTGCCAGAGGCCGAGCGAGAAAGCGTGTCCTCCACACCAGAGGCCGCCGAGATGCCTGCGTGGATAAACGCACTGGCCCCTGATGGACAAGCGGTCCCCCCTCAAAATACCCCCCCTGATACCGAGGCCATCACCTTGGGACTGGCCATCCATCTGGCCATGCAGCATTGCCTGATGGGCACAATGGCCACCCAAGAGGCCTTGGGGGTGATGCTACGCAACGTCTATCCCCCCGATATTGCGGAAACGGCGGCCCAGCGGGCATGGGCGGCCTATCAGGGGCAGGATTTATCCCCCCTGTGCGCACAGGCCCAGCACATTGATACCGAAGTCACCCTGCGGTATCAGGGCAAAACCCTGCGGCTGGATGCGCTGATGATTTTTTCCGATCATATCCTGATTGTGGATTTCAAAAGCGGCAACCCCCACAGGGCGCAGGCCCAAATGGACCTGTACAAAAACGCCCTTTCCGCCCTGTATCCCCATCATCGCGTGGACACGCGGGTGGTGGGGGTTTAGGGGGAATCAGGGAACAGGTGAGATGCCGCAGAATATCCATTTTTTGGTGTAAAACCCTCATAACGATCAATTGATTATGACGCACGTGATAAACAATGATGTGTTTGCCAACGGAATACATCTTGTAACCATCGGGCAAATCGTTTCGGGCACGACCGATTGTGGGCATTGTTGTCAGTTTATCCATACTGTCAAACAAAGCCGCCATATATATAGTATTTCCACTTTATTCCCGTACTGGCCTGCGAACGGCGCCTAGCGTCGCTCACCTAGATTCACTAGGCATCGCTCCGCTAGGCTTGTTCTCGGCTCAGTACGAAAATAAATTGAAAACACTATACTGGTGGACCTGAAGTGCGCCAAAATTCTGGAATGTGTACTGCGTAATGTTTTCCAGATCGTCGCGGGCGTTTTGGGTGATGATCAGGTCAAGCATCATCGGGCAAGGCATCACAATTCGTGTACGGCTTTCTCTGCTCAGCACGCTTGATACCGTTTTCCACGATTTCAGCCTTAACCGCATCCGTCAGCGGCATGGTGCGGCCATGCCGTACATCATCGGCCCCAGCTTGGATGGCCTGATAAAAACGGTTTGCCTGACGTTCGCGCATGTCCCGCACAGCCGCACGAACCAACTCTGTTTCACTGGTAAAAAAACCCTGCTCAACCTGATGGGCGATAAAAGCCTTATCCGCTTCGGCAAATCGTATGTGCATAATGTCCTCAGATAGCCATAAAATGACATTAAATACATACCATATCCTGACCTAAAAAGCAATATGCTGATTGCAGGACGGAAGACAGAGGACCGAGGACTGAAAAAAATCCTCTGTCTTCTGTCCTCCGTCTTCCGCTCCCTCATACATAGGGCTGTTCATTTCTCACTAAACTTTTCTCATACCGTCATTGCGAGCCTCCGGAGGAGGCGCGGCAATCCAGTTTTCTCGATCGTGGCATTTCTGGATTGCGTCCTGCTTCGTTCCTCGCAGTCGCAATGACGAATATTTGGCATAAGCCCTAAGGAGAAATGAACAGCC
>CANGYP010000050.1 GCA_947458235.1 Alphaproteobacteria bacterium | reverse complement strand
AGCCGATGATCTCGACCCTGAAATCCCCGCGGATCAGGCAAGGATAACAACGAGTCTGCTCAACTTTTTTTCACCCTTGACCCCATGGTGCACCCCCTTTTTTTTGCACCAATTCTAACCTACCTTTTTCCAAAAACACAAATCATTAATGGATTTTTGTTGAATGACCCTGATTATCGTGTTGATGGTTTTGGTTTTCACACGGGATCCTGATGCACAATCACATCTGCGTGGGGGTACAGGGCTTCGAGTTTTTTTTCCAGACCATCGGCGATGGCATGGGCCTGAAACAGGGTTTGCTGGCCGCTGAGGTCCAGATGAACTTGAATAAAAATCTTGCTGCCAGAGGCGCGGGTTTTCAGGCGGTGATAGCCCTGAACCCCTGGATGATCTTGAATCACTTGGATGATGGCGTGTTCTTGGTCATGGGGCAGGGCATGGTCCATCAGGCGATGATAGGCAGGTTGCACAACATGCGTCACAATATGCCACAGCACATACAGGGCAATCCCGATGCCTAAAATCCCGTCAATTTCTACCCATCCCGTGGCTGAAACGATGAGGATGGCCGCCACCACCCCCCCATTTGTCAATACGTCACTGAGATAATGGGCATAATCCGCCCGCAAAATCACAGAACTGGTTTTTTTCATCAAAATTTGCTGATACACAACCAAACTTAGGGTCAACGTGATGGAGAGCCCCATAACGGCCAGTGCCCAAAGGTCATTGTCCAAAGGCGTTGGTCGAATCAACTGTTCCACCCCTTGCAGCAGGGCAAACACCGCAATACCACTGACAAAAGCCCCCTGAAGCAGGCCCATAATATCTTCGATGCTGTGATGTCCAAAACGGTGGTCGTCATCGGCGGGTTTGGACGCATACCCCGCCGCCAAGGCGTTGCCAAGGGACATGAGGGCATCCATTAGAGAGTCCAACATAGACGCAAAGACACTGGCCGATCCCGAAAGGCTCCAAGCCACAATTTTACAAACCACCAAGGTCAACGCCATACCCATGGCCAAAAAACTAGCCCGTCGTGCCAAGAGGGTGTGTTCAGCAACACTCATAAAACATCATAATACAGATGGGTGGCAAAAATGGTTTTGACGCACCCCCGTTTTTGCAGGCGGGGGTCAGCCGTTGGAGGCAACGCGGCCTTGCGTCGCAACAAGGCCTGCTTGGACCAGGGACTTTCTGGCAGAGGCTCTTTAACATTTAAGGCAGCATTCAGAGCTTGGCAGGTGGCCGGGGTGAGGCCATCCAAAAAAAATACCAGATGGCCCCCTGCCCAGCCCATTTGCCACACCAGCGGTGGGGTATCTGGAAGCGCAGGGGGTGTGATGGGCCAAAGGTCTTGATAGATATGCGATAAACTGGTGTTGTTTTGCCCATCCCACAAAAGATCTTGCCTTTGAATCCCTAAGGCTATTGTGCGGGACGCCATATCCCGCAGCATTTGGGATTGCCTCAAAACGACGGTGATGGGTGTATTGCCTGAACCAGAAGGATTTTTTGGCAAGAGAATCAGCCCAATACTCGCGATGGCCATCATAACAGACACCACAATGCCGATTTTCAAAGATTTGGAGAATTTGCGCATTAGGTATGTGCCCGCAAAACCTGCACCGCCGCTGACACAAGGGGCCAGCGATTCAGGGTGTAAAAATGGAAATCCCGAACGCCCCGTTGATACAAAGTTTGACATTGCGTGATTAGCAGATGGGCCGCCAGATGGTGGTTGGCTGGCTCCCGATCAAACCCTGAAAACCAACGATCCACCCAAGGGGGAACGGACGTGCCGCAAAATGCGGCAAAAGCTTTGGCCTGAGGAAAGCTATGCATCGCCAGCAACCCAGGCACGATGGGGATGGTGATACCTGCCTTTTGGGCCGCGTCCACAAAACGACTGTACACGTCTACATCAAAGAAAAACTGTGTGATCGCTTGGGTGGCACCAGCATCTTGTTTCCGTTTTAAGACATTGATATCGTGAGACAGGGATTGAGATTCTGGATGTTTTTCAGGATAGGCAGACACTTTGATGTCAAAGGGATAGCGGTTTTTTAAACCTGCAATCAAATCCGTGGCATAAGCATAGCCTGCGGGATGCGGCTGATAGGCCATGGCTTTTTCGGGCATGTCACCGCGCAGTCCCACCAAGGCGCGCACGCCATGCTGCCAATAATCCTCGGCAATGGCATGAATATCGTCTTTGGATAGCCCTACACAGGTCAGGTGCGGCGTGACATTTTTAGCCCCTTTGGCCATCATCTGCAAAACAGTATCCCGGGTTTTTTCCCGTGTGCTGCCCCCCGCACCAAAGGTGACAGACACAAACTGGGGCCCCAACAGCAAAAGATTATCCACCGCTTCCCAAAGTTGGCTGGCTTGGGCTTGGGTTTTTGGGGGAAAAAACTCGAAAGAATAATGCAAAGGGTCTAGCATAAGATGTAGCGAAATGTTAAGACATACTCCTTATCATACCCTTTCTTTGGATGCAAAGATCATAGAGCCGAGCCTGCCCCATGAAACGTTTGTTATTGTTTTTTTTGTTATTTATCTTCGCTGAAGGGGTGTCCGCGTCTGCCCAAGCGTCTTCTTTGAAAGCGCAGCCATTCGATGTTTGTCAGGACATGAATGCCTACGATCCGTGGGAGGGGTGGAACCGTCAAATTTTTGCCTTTAATTTGTTTGTGGATGATTATTTCATCAAGCCTTTGGCGCAAGGCTATGATTTCATCCGCCCAGATTTTATGAAAAAACCGCTGAATCATTTTTATAATAATTTGCATGAGCCCTTAAATTTCGTCAACAACCTGCTGCAAGGGGAATGGAAGCGGGCAGGGGATTCTTGGGCACGTTTTTTTGTGAATTCAAGCTTTGGTTTGCTGGGCTTTTTTGACGTTGCTGGTGATGAAAATGTTCCCGAAGCCCGTGAGGACTTTGGTCAAACGCTGGCAGTGTGGGGCGTGGATCATGGGGCGTATCTTGTGCTGCCGCTTTATAAACCCAGCACTGTGCGCGATGCCTTTGGGGAGATTGCGGTGGATGGCTTTCTTTTAACCCCATGGTATTATATCGCCGATAATAACGACGCCATGGGCTGGTATTATGGCCGCCTTGCGGCGGAATTTTTGGAAATTCGCGCCGATAATCTGGAAACCTTTGACAACCTAAGAAACACTGCCGCCGATGACGACAGTTTTTATGCTCTAATGCGCTCTCTCTCTTGTCAAAAGCGTCAAGTTGAGATATATAACGGCGACCTCGAGGAAGACATGTCTTCTCATTTTGAGCAGGAGTTTTTCGAGGATCAACCCTAAATCATTTGCTCTTTCCATCCCATGTTTATTATGCGTTCTTTTGTCTTGATTTTGGCTTTTTGGGCCTCTCTTTACTCGGGGGCATGGGCCCAAAATTTTGAGAAACAACCCAGCATGAATTACATCAAGGGTTTGGCAGAAAAAGTGGTTGCCATTGCCAAAGCAAATCAAGACAAAACCCTTCAGGATGATCAAGTGGCCATCTTGCTGAATGAAAATTTGGCCTATGATCGCATTGCCCGTTTTGTATTGGGCAAGCATTGGGCCAATGCCACAGAAGATGAGAAAAAAGAGTTTATTGATCTTTACGCAAAATCCCTTCGTCTGGCCTATTCACGTCAAATTTTGTCGGTGGATTTAAAGGATGTGCAGCTTGATGATGCTTTTGTGTCCCCACGGGGCCAAATGATTACTGTCAAAACAAACGTGATGGATCCAGATTCTGGTCAACTGGTAGCCATTGACTGGCGCCTCATTTCGGCCCCCACAGGATACAAAATTGTGGATGTATTGGTGGAAGGGATCAGTGTAGCCTCTTCCCAGCGTTCCGAATACGCATCCATCATTCAGCGGGGGGGCGGCAAAGTTGAGGCGGTTCTGGCTAAATTGCGTCAGGACACTCAAAATTCGCCTCAAAATCAGTGAAACCCTTCAGCCTACGCCGCCTGTCTTATGCGGTGATTGTGGTTGTTTTTGTGGTTTTGATGTCATGCTCTGCTTTTCTTATTTTAAACCTTAATCGCCTCAGCTTGATGGCAGAACACGCGCGCTCGGAGGCCATTCCAAAAGCCTTGGATCAGCACCAAAAAGCCAGAATCATTGAACAAATGCGAGCGCTTCTTGATGTCATGATGACAACAGACAATTTAAAAAAAATTGATGAAGTTGAGGCCAAATTAATTTTCTTAAGTACACACCTGATGGATCGTTACTTGGATCCCTCTTTGCATACTTTAATGCAGCATATTCCCACGGAGACACGGCGCTTGGCGTCTAAGGCACGAACTATTGTAAAAAAAAATAACGACCTTTTGGATCAAAAAAAGAAAATCGATGCTCACATCGAAACGCTGCGCCCACTGATCGAACAAACCCAAGCGACAGCATGGTCCCTATTACAAAAACGCCCCCAGCGGGATGGGAGGACGTTCCTTCACTATAAACGTATGGAAACCCTGATGGGGACCTTTGATAAAATGGCCATCTCCTTGGGGAAGGTTACACTTTTACAAACATCCCAAGCCGTAGAAAACGAACAACGCCATTATCACGCCATGATTAATCTGGTGCTTTATTTGAAACCAAAACTGCCTAGCCTACCGTACCAAAACGATCTGGTTGATTTAATTCGCTATTTTTCAAGGTCCGCGCATTTATTTGATTTAAAAAAAGAAAGCATAAGTCTTTCCTCTCAGATTTCGGGGGAACATTTGGCATTAAACCGAAATTTATTGTCTTTGCAAAATCAGTTAACGCAAACGGGTATCGATTTAGCCAAACGCATAACGGATTCCTTGGAATATCAGGCCCGCGAAGGATTCTTGGCTTCGATGATGGTGTTTCTGATTTTGGGGGCATTATTTTTTCTAATTGCGTTTATTTTGCTCTATGGGATCATTAAACCCATGACACGGGCCAGTCATGTTTTGCGCAACTTGCATGATTGCGATCCCCAAAGCGACTTGATACATTCAGATTTGGTGGAAATGGAATCGATCAATCAAGGGGTAATTCAGTTAGCAGCCGCCGTTCAGGCCACGGAGTCGGCCAATGCCCGCCTCCTGACCATGGCGCAACTGCAAAGCACGTTTACCGCCACGGTCTCCCATGAATTGCGCACACCCCTGACCTCTATCCGCGGGTTTTTGCATATTATTCAAAAAGATCTCAAAGCAATTCTGAGGGATACCCCGTCATCAAAACCCGCATCTCGCATTCTGTCAAATGTGAAAATTATTGAGACAGAAAGCGAGCGCCTAAGCCTTCTTATCAACGACGTTCTGGATATGACAAGCCTATCGTCTGGCCGGATGGTGTGGCGCGATGAAGAGACGCATCCAGCAGAGGTCATCCGCTACACCCTAGCTGCGATGAAAGGGCAGAAACTTCAGCACATACATGATGTGATTTTGGAACAGGATATCCAAGACCCCCTACCCACCCTCAGCGTGGACCCTCATCGCCTGCAACAGGTTCTAATGAACTTACTGCATAATGCATTTAAATTTACAGAAAAAGGGCGCGTTATCCTGAAATGCTGGTCCGAACACGAGAGAGTCTATTTTTCTGTTGCGGATACTGGCATGGGCATTCCCAAAGAGGACTTTGAAAGGATTTTTGAGCAATTTGAACAAAGCGGATCCCTGAAAAACAAGCCCCGTGGCACAGGGTTAGGGCTTGCCATTTGTCGTCAGATTATTGAGCACTATGGAGGCACTTTAACCGTTGCTTCTGAGGTAGGCGCAGGCAGTACGTTTACGTTTTTTATTGGACAGCACCATACCTCATAGATTATATTTATTTGATTTTTTATTTACGGATCATGGGTATGAATCGCACACTGGATGGTATTGAGATTTTTTCTGAATTATCACCACAAGAGAGGGCCCGCATCGCTTCCTTGTGTCATTGGCGGGTTTTTGAAAAAGATCAGTACATTCTAGATAAAAATGATGAAGAAACAGATGTTTACTTCATCACAGAGGGGGGGGTTCGTGTGCTGAACTACTCTTTGGCTGGCCGAGAAGTCAGTTATGCAGATATTGGGTCGGGGGCATGTTTTGGGGAGATCTCAGCCCTTGATAAACAACCTCGCTCTGCCGCCGTCATTGCCAAAACCACTACCCAAGTGGCTGTTCTTTCCGCTGCACAATTCGAAGATCTTTTGCGAACTTATCCCAGCATTGCCATCGTGTTACTCAAAAAGCTGGCCTCGTTCTTACGTTTTGCATCGCTACGTATTTTTGAAATGAGCACCCAGCAATCCCAGAATCGCGTCGCCATAGAACTATTGCGCTTGATGGAAACTGCGGGAAAAAAAAGCCCTGACGGACAAACAGTTCTTTTATCCCCAGCCCCCAAGCAGATGGATTTGGCCAACCGTATCGGGACAACACGGGAAACGGTGGCGCGGGCCTTTAAAAAATTCACAGACGATGCCATTGTGGCCCGCGTGCCTAAAGGATTGATAATCCTTAGACCAGAGACGCTTCACGCCTTAGCGGAAAACATTGAATCATAGACATAAGCTGTTTATACTACAATTCAGGCTGGCGTGTGCGACATCCATCACGTTCCTCGGTCCATAAATGTTAAGAATGGGCACTGTCCCTGCTTTGATCGTGGTCAAGGTATTACGGGGCCCCCCTGGTCACTGGCACCAGGCAACACGATGGTTACGGCACGCTGGCCCCTTTAAAACATAGTGTCGATTTCATGGCCACGCCTATGCTCTTGATCGCTTACCTGAAAGGTCTCGTCGCGCCAAGGCGGCGCATCTTTACGGGTTTTGCGTTGAACGGCATCTCTGTATGTCGCCTTATCGCTTTTTGCGGGGATAGCCCCTTTTATGGCAGAAACTGGCACCACCAACGCAGGCGCGGGGGGAGGGATCATAAGCATAATAGCCTATTCTATCATTATAGCCTTTAAAAGATCGCAAATGCCTTTCTTGGCACGAGCATGCTGGCGCCGCCTCCTTGGCGCCGCCTCCTTCAGGACATGTATTTAAGAAAGGCTTTAAGAAAGTGCTTGCAGGGCCCATAACCCGCCGTTACAACCAATGTCATGGTTGCACAATAAATCCATATTTTTCTCATGATTGAGGAGATTACCTGTCCATGCGTCCCTGTTTATTCTTTTTTCTACCCCTAGCTTTATTAACGCTGGCATTACCTGTGTTTGCTGCCCCTGAACCTTGGGGGTTATCGTTGCAGGCCGCGTCTTCCCCCGTGGCCCACAAAATCCATGATTTTCATCACCTATTGATTTATCTGATTTTCTTTATTGCCTTTTTTGTTTTGGGCCTTTTGCTGTATGTGACGTGGCGGTTTCGGGCATCTAAAAATCCCGTGCCCTCCAAAACATCCCACAACACGCTTCTTGAAATCATTTGGACTGGGATCCCTGTTTTAATTTTGGTGGCCATCGTTGTACCGTCCATGCGCTTGCTTTATTTCACCGATGTTGCCCCCGATACAGCCTTTACCGTTAAAGTCACGGGGCATCAGTGGTACTGGCAATATGAATATCCCGATCATGGGGGTGTTGGCTTTGATGCATACATGATTGAGGAAAAAGATCTGAAACCTGGCCAAAAACGGCTTTTGGATGTGGACAATCCCTTGGTTTTGCCAGTGGGCACAAAAATAAAATTCATTTTGACCTCGGCCGATGTGATTCACAGTTGGGCTATGCCTGCTTTGGCCATCAAAACCGACACGATTCCTGGACGCTTGAATGAAACATGGACCCTGATTGAAAAAGAGGGGACCTACTACGGACAATGTTCTGAAATTTGTGGTGTGGGCCATGCCTTTATGCCCATTGTGATTAAAGCCGTATCTCCCGAAGCCTTTGATTTATGGATTCAGGAAAAAGGTGGCAAGCTACCCTCCAAAACCCCCTCAAAAGATCTATAGTATCAGGATGTCTGCATGAGCCACGACAACACCAACCCATCTTTCTTTTCCCGCTGGTTCTTATCCACAAACCATAAAGATATTGGGACGCTTTATTTGATTTTTTCCATATTGGCTGGCCTGATCGCGGGTCTGTTCTCTGTGGTGATGCGAATGGAGCTTCAGGATCCAGGTCTTCAGATTTTGGGCGGTGATCATCAATTTTATAATGTTCTGATCACCGCGCATGGGTTGATCATGGTGTTTTTTGTGGTTATGCCTGCTTTGATTGGGGGTTTTGGGAATTGGTTTGTGCCCATCATGGTTGGGGCCCCCGATATGGCGTTTCCCCGCCTGAACAACATCAGCTTTTGGCTGATTGTGCCCTCGTTTCTTTTGCTTTTGGGCTCTGCCTTCGTGGATGGGGGGGCAGGAACAGGATGGACGGTTTACCCGCCCCTCAGTGCTGGCTTGGGACACCCTGGTATTGCGGTGGATATGGCCATTTTTTCTCTGCATTTGGCGGGGGCATCCTCCATTTTGGGGGCCATTAATTTCATCACCACCATTTTGAATATGCGGGCCCCTGGGATGACCCTGCACAAAATGCCCCTGTTTGCCTGGGCCATGCTGATTACGGCTTTCCTCCTTTTGTTGGCTGTACCTGTTTTGGGGGGTGCCATCACCATGTTGCTAACGGATCGTCATTTTGGCACATCGTTTTTTGACCCTGCGGGGGGCGGTGATCCCCTATTATTCCAGCACTTGTTCTGGTTTTTTGGTCATCCTGAAGTTTACATCATGATTTTACCCGCCTTTGGGATTATCAGTCACATTATTTCTACGTTCTCTAAAAAGCCCATCTTTGGATATTTAGGGATGGTTTACGCTATGGTTAGCATTGGGTTTATTGGTTTTGTAGTCTGGGCGCACCATATGTATACGGTGGGGCTGGATATCAACACACGGGCCTATTTTACCGTGGCAACTCTGATCATTGCCGTGCCCACAGGCATTAAAATTTTTTCATGGATTGCCACTATGTGGGGGGGATCACTAAGCTTTCCAACCCCCATGCTGTTTGCCATGGGGTTTATTTTTCTTTTCACGGTGGGCGGCGTCACGGGTGTGGTTTTGGCTAATGGAGGCTTAACGGCTGTTTTTCATGACACCTATTATGTGGTGGCTCACTTTCACTATGTTTTGTCTTTGGGGGCCGTATTTGCCATTTTTGCCGCCTTTTATTACTGGCTGGGCAAAATGAGTGGCTATCAGTACCCTGAAACCCTCGCCAAAATCCATTTCTGGCTTTTCTTTATCGGTGTTAACGTGACTTTCTTTCCCCAGCACTTCTTGGGACTACAGGGCATGCCTCGCCGCTATCCAGACTATCCCGATGCCTTTGCTGGATGGAATTATGTCTCATCCATAGGGGCCTACCTTTCTTTTGCCGCCACGCTGTGGTTTTTGGTTGTGGTGGCCATCACCTTTATCCGCAAGCAACACGTTCCCAACAACCCTTGGGGCGAGGGCGCCACAACGCTGGAATGGACCGTCTCTTCCCCACCGCCCTTTCATACCTTTGACACACTGCCTGAGATCAAAGAGGACGCCCACTAAAGCCGGTTTTTATGCCTTTCCACCCCACCCTCATTACGCTTTTGACCTGTGCTTTCCTGTGGGCCCTAGCCTTTTCTGTTGGACGTGCTCGGCACAAATTCGGCGTTAAACCCCCTGAAACCCGTGGTGATCCGCGTTTTGAGGCTGTTTTTCGTACCCAGCAAAACACCATAGAATCCACGGTTATGTTTTTACCCCTGTTGTGGATTTTATCCGGACAGGGCCAAGGCACAGCCGCAGCCGTTTTGGGCTGGTCTTGGCTGCTGGCCCGTGTTTTTTATGCTTTGGGGTATACCTCGTCCCAACCTTCCCGTCGATTGATCCCCTTCGTGGTTTCTGTGCTTTGTATAATGATC
The DNA here is from genome assembly GCA_947458235.1 of Alphaproteobacteria bacterium. Taxonomy (GTDB): domain Bacteria; phylum Pseudomonadota; class Alphaproteobacteria; order JAJTHO01; family CANGYM01; genus CANGYM01. The sequence continues at coordinate 313 of CANGYP010000050.1, read as the reverse complement.
TCTTTCCTTTTGGGCTTATGGTCGCTCTGGCAGGGGAATGCGGCATGACAACGCTAAAAGCCTCTCTCGCCCCCTTTTTCACAGAGATTCGCCTGTCTTTGGCCACGCTTTCCCCATACGGCGCCCTTTTAAAGCCCCGCGTGATCCAGTTGGTTGTTTTCACGGCCCTGTGTACCGTGCCTTTTTTGGACACTGTGGATGCTTTTTCCTGTTTCATGGCGCTTTTGTGCATTTCTTTGGGCAGTGGGGCTGCCGGCGCTTTCAACATGTGGTATGATCGCGACATTGATGCCAAGATGGAGCGGACCGCTCT
>CANGYP010000049.1 GCA_947458235.1 Alphaproteobacteria bacterium | reverse complement strand
GGCATTGTATTTTAATTTGAAAAACAAAAGAAACCACCCCAAAGCAATCGTTATACTGGGGAATAAAATATGAAAGGTAATGTTTGCCGCAAACTGAATGCGGGCCAAAAGGACGGGATCAAGATCAAACATGATCAGCTCATCTAAATTATCATGACTATAACCATCATACCCAAAAACCGCACCAGAGGACAAGGGAAAAAATGTGGGGTGGGGGATGCAGAACATTGCATTCCCCCCCAAACTGCCCTAGCATACCCGCTGCCCCTGACTGAGGGGGGAAGGTTTTTTTGTGGTGTGGTATGACGCAAACCGTTTTTCCCAGTACATCGTATCCCAGTGCGCCGCTGGATCCCCCTGTGCGGGACAATCCGGCCCCATCGCCAGATATGCCGTTCGAGCTGGGTCTGGTCATGGCAGGCGCCGTGTCGGCGGGGGCCTATACCGCAGGGGTGTGTGATTTTTTGATCGAGGCTCTGGATGCATGGCATCACGCCCAAAAGGATCATCCCGACACCACCCCACCGCACAAAGTCACGCTGCGCGTCATCACAGGGGCTTCGGCGGGGGGGATCAATGCGGCGTTGTGGGCGGCGGCCTTGCCCTATGCCTTTCCCCCCGTGCGCTGGGGGGATCACGACAAAGCCCCCGCCACTGGAAATCCCTTTTTTTATGCGTGGGTGAATGCCTTAGATCTGGCGTCGTTTTTGTCCCTGACCGATCTGGGGGCGGGGCCTTTGGCGTCGGTTCTGAACACATCCCCATTGGATGAGATTGCCTATGCCGCCCTGCGCCTGCCCGAGGCCTTTCCCCCAAAAGAGCGTCCCTTTGTGGACCCGTCGCTGGCCATTTATCTGACGTTGACGAATTTACGCGGTATACCCTATTGGTCTGGCATGACGGGCAATCGGGATGGCGGTTATGGGATGCAGATGCACCGCGATTATCAGCGTTTTGTCACCCAACTCCACAAAGATGCTGATCTTCACACAGATGATCGCCCCCTCCCCTTTCCCGTGTCCCAACATCCGGCGGCGTGGTCTGTGTTGGCCGAAACGGCCTTGGCCTGCAGCGCGTTTCCAGCGGCCTTTCGCGCCCGCCGTTTGGTGCGGCCCCATGCAGACTATGCCCATCGCACGGCGGTGCAGTATGATCTGAATCGGTCCCTGTATGCCGTTGTTCCTCCGTTTTTTGACACCAAGGAATCCGCCTATAGCTTTTGGGCGGTGGATGGTGGGGCCATGGATAACGAACCGTTGGAATTGGCGCGGCAGCATCTCTCAGGCATGTTCGGCAGCAACCCGCGGGGGGGGTTACAGGCCCTGCGGGCCACCGTTCTGGTGGACCCGTTTCCTGAGATGGATATGTCCGAGCCTGCTTCTGAAAGCCTGTCTTTGGGCCAGACCCTTGTTGGCCTGATGCGGGCGTGGAAATATCAGGCTCGCTTTCACCCCGAAGACATCGGATTGGCCCGCGCTGAAACGGTGTATAGCCGCTTTTTGATTTCCCCCAGCCGCCACGAAACCGAAACCAGCCACGGGATGCATCTGGCATCGTCTATGTTATCGGGTTTTGGGGGGTTTTTGGATCGGGCTTTGCGGGTTCATGATTATATGTTAGGGCGCCGGAATGCCCAGCGCTTTTTGACCCATCATTTAACCTTGCCAGAGGACCACCCCCTGTTTGCCCGTTGGTCCCCCGCCATGAAGGATCAATACCGCCGCGTTCAAAACCGCCCAGAGTTTCCCCATCAACTGCCCATCATCCCCGTTGTGCTGGCGGCAGCGGGAGAGAATGTTTTGCCGCCATGGCCAAAAATCACAGCCTCCACCCCAGATTTGGTGGCGGGGGTGATGAAACGGTTAAACGCGGTTTACTTTAAGGTGCTTCAGGACAATAACGTCCCCAAAATGCAACAGCTCTATTTGGGTCCCCTGCGCCGCACCGCCATGACGTCCATGGAAACCAAGCTGCTGACCCTGATTCAACACGCCAGAGACGAATCGGGATTATAGGGCTATGATGGCGTTTTCCGATGATGCAATCCTGCTGGCCAAACGCCGCCATGGCGAGCGCGGGGTGCTGCTGACGGTCTTCACCCGCCACCATGGCAAGCGTTCGGGGTTTGGTTATGCGTGGTCCAAACATGCGGCCTTTCAAACGGGCATGAGCGTCACCGTCAGCTGGAAAGGCCGCAGCGACCAGCATCTGGGCACGCTGAGTCTGGAAGATCACGACCCCCATTATATCACCCTGATGGGACAAGCCCAAAAGGCCCTCGTCATGGATGTGTTGTGCGCGTATATTCATGGGCTGTTGCCAGATCATGATCCCCATCCCGATGTCTTCGACGCCCTTCAACAGGTCAAGGCCGATTTGCCAACCCACCCCAGTGCCCCCCGCGTGTTGGCGGATTTTGAGCGTTTTTTGCTAACGGTTCTTGGCTTTGGGTGTGATGTATCCCAATGCGCCGCCACGGGGGAAACCCACGATCTGGCCTATATATCCCCCAAAACGGGGCGGGCCGTTAGCCGTTTGGCTGGTGCGCCCTATCATCATCGCCTCATGGCCTTGCCCGCCTTTTGGCTTCAGGAGGACACCGAAGTATCCCAAGAGCACCTCTGCCAAGCCCTGCGCATCACGGGGCATTTTTTGCAAACCTGTTTGTTGGGGCCACGGTCTCTGACGCTGCCGGATCTGCGGGCCCATCTGTTGCCCCCATTGCATGGAGAGCGTGCCTGTGCCTGATATCATCATCAATACAGTGTGTCCCCATCCCTTTGTGGCGGTGGGGGAACAAGAGCCCCTTCTTCTGCCACAGCGGGGTTTGGCGGAAATCGTGGTGCCGACGATGCAGGATATCCTTCGTGCCTACCCCCACAGCCCCCTGCGTATTGTGCGGGGCCCAGGATCGTTTACTGGCATTCGCATTGGTCTGGCGGTGGGGCTGGCCCTGCGGCTTTCAGGGTACAGCGTGCAGGGGGTGAATGCCTTTGATGCCCTGCGGGCGTGTTGGTTGCGCCTCCACGGCGCACCGATGCCAGATGATCAAACGATGGTGCTGCCGTTTTACAAAGACCACGTTTTCCTGACCCGCGGCGGGGATCACGCGGATGCCTTAACCATCACCGACACCCCGCCCCCAGCGTGTTTTCAGGGCCCCGCACTGCCCATGGATTATCACCACGCACCAGAGGCCCCCCTGACCCCCCTGTATGGGCGGGCCAGTTATGTGGGGGTGTGATGTGCGGGTGTTGCTGGTGCATGGTTGGGGCTATGGCCCGCGCATGTGGGATGCCCTGATTCCTCTGTTGCCCCGTCACTGGCGCTGTCATGCCATGGAGGGTTGGGATTTTCCCACCCAAGACTATGACCTGTGCGTGGGCCATTCCTACGGCTTTTTTGCGGGGTATCGGGCCATGCCCCACGCCCGCTGGGTGGCCATCAACAGCGCCCCGTGTTTTGTGCAGGGCCCCGACAATCCCCACGGCATTCCCAAACGGGTCCTGCATCAGATGGCCCAGCGTTTTCAGGACCAGCCACAGGCGGTTCTTCAGGCCTTTCAGGCCAAAGCCAGCGCCCTCTATGCTTGCAACACCCCAAATACGGACCTCCTCACCGCCCTGCAAACCATGCAAGTTCCCCAGCCCTGCCCCCCCACCCCCATCCTGTGCGCCCTGACTGCGGCGCAGGACCCCATCCTGACCTACCCTTGGGCCCACCACGCCCATACCGTCCATAGCCACCCCAGTTCCAGTCATCTTCTGCCCATGACCCACGCACTTTGGTGTGCGGACGTCCTTACAGAGACCCTCTCAGGATACGCATCTATGGACCTTATGGACCTTGAGGATGGTTTTTATAAGGCTCTCTAGGGACAAAACATAACGATAAAATATAGGGATAAGGGTTTTGCCTTCACAACAAAGGACGATGTGCCAATAGGATTACACCTATTGAGACCATGATTAAGATGCCCCCCCCCACACAATCCTTTGGCCCGCCGCTAGGGTCTGGCCGATGGTATCATCGTCGGCGGTGATGGCAAGGCGAACCTGCGGCGGTAGGGCATGGTGTAACACCGCATGGCGGACCAAGGGGTCCAGATAAAAACTAAAGCCCACACCGTGCAGGCCATGGCTGGTGTAAAGGCCTCCGCGCCCAATGTCTTGGCCCAGCGCGAACAGATGAAACCCGATGCCCTGATGATAGGACAAATACCGCGCATCCACCCAGTCAATGCTGACACGCACATCGGGACACAGGGCCCCGATACGGTCCCGCAAAGCCAGCATTTGGCGGATTTCGGCGTCCAGCGACTCTGGATACACCCCTGCTAAGGCATCGGCTTTGGGGCCCGTGTATTGCAACAGAGGCTCGATGAAGGCCGCCCCCTCGGGGGTCATGCCATCGGGTTTTTGCTTCACAGCCAAGGCACGGCGTTGCTCTGGGGATAATCCCGCCAGATCCATAATGCGATGGGCCAGACCCGCATGGCTAAGATCCAAAACACACGGCCCCACCGATAACGTGCGCATCAACCAGAACAGCAACCGCAACACCTCCAGCAACCCCTGCGGGGATACGGTGTTTTGATCCCCGTAAAATTCCGCCCCCACCTGCGTGGATTGACGCTCGGGCTTCATTTGGGAGGCCCGCATCCGAAACACCTGTCCCACATAACCCAAACGGATAGGATAGCCTTGGCCTGCGTAGTGTTGTTTGGCAATGCGGGCGATTTGGGGGGTGATGTCGGATCGCAAAACCAGCGGGGCATCGGTGCTGGGATCATGGACACGAAAACGGCTTTCTCCTGTGGCGGGCTGGGTTTTGTCCTCTTGCTCCAGCGGGGTGGGCTCCACCAGATCATAGCCAAAGCCGTACATACACTGCAAACAGGTTTGTTTTAACCGGTTCAACCAATAGGCTTCCGTGCCAATGCTGTCGTGAAGGCCGATGGGCAACAAAGGGGTCATGATCCTTTGTCCCGCATCAATAAAATGGCATTACGTTCCTGATCCATAAAGCCCAAGGCCATGAGACGATTGTGCTCATCCCTCAAAACCGTTAACCCACTGGCCACAGGGACAGAAAAGGTTTGCTGACGCAACAAACGCATCCCCTGCGAGCTGTAATTAAAAAAAGCTAGACTTTTCAGATCGTTGCGAAAGGAAATGACTTCGTTGCCCACTTCATTATCGGCGTTGGCCAGAACCGTTAAGGGGCGCAGAGATGTCCCTGGAATCACACTGGAAAAGCCGTAAAATTTCCCCAAAACCTTGGGTTTTCCATCAATGAGTTGGTGAAACGTCAAATAAGAATTGCCCCCAGGGTCCTGCAACGTCACCAATGCGGGGGGATTTTGGGTATCATCCACCCCCACAAAATCCATCAGCCCCGAATGCCTCGGCTGCGGTAGGGTCATGACGCGGGACAACCGGTCCTGTATTTTAAAAAACAAGGACAGGGCAGAGGTATTATCCTGCTTTAAAGTCATCACTGCAATCTCTTTGGCCCCATCGGTGGGATTCAGATCAATCCACTGGGCTGTGCCCGCCGCAAAAACCTCCGTTTCAGGCAGAGTATAGGGCAAAGAAGATCCAGTATCATCCTGAACGCTCAGGCTTTGCGCCCCCGCCGATTCCCCCATAACCTGTAGCGGCACGCCCTGCACCACCCCGCCAAAACGGAGGTTAGCATGAGAGTCTGGGGTCATAACCTGCCCCTTCGCGGGCTCCACAATCACTTGGGTGAAGGAGGGGGTCAGGCGGTATAACTGGCCATTGGGACCCTGTCCTGCAATTTCAGTTTTATCCTGAAATGTGGCCAGCACCAGACGATCAAACGTGCGACCAGCGTCAACCATGGCAATGTCAAAGGATACTGTGCCCACAGTGACAGAGGTGGCGGCGGCGGGCAGAGCGACCACAAAACATGCCATCAGGGCCAAAAGGACAAAGACTACGTAGGGGGCGGGGCGGGGCGGTTTTTGGTTCATGACAAGGGGCGAGCGGGAAAAAATACCGCACCGAAGGGCGCGTCGCGACCTGAGGGAGGATGATTTTTTTTCGCTCGGCACGGCGGACCCCTTGTCATGGGCCAAAAAATGCGGGGGTGGGAGCCCCCTGCTGCGAGGCCGCCGTAAGAAGAGACAACGCATCATAGCATCCTAGAACCGCAACCACCGCACCAACACAACTTGGGGCAGGCTGGCAATTTTGGCGATAATCTCTTCGGGAACGTCCTGATCCACTTCAATCAGGGAAATGGCTTCCCCGCCCAGCGCGCGACGACCCAGATGGAATGTGGCAATGTTGACGTTGGCCTGGCCCAGCAGGTGGCCGATTTTTCCGATATACCCAGGTTTGTCCACATTGCGGATCAGAATCATACGGGGGGCGACGGTGGCCTCCAGCGGGACGTCATCCACGGACACAAAGCGCGGTTGGTTGCCATGAAACACGCTGCCCATGACGCTGTGGGTCTGGCCGTGGGCCGTCATTTCCAGATGAATGCTGTTGGTGTAATCCCCGCTGTTATCCAACAGTGTTTCTGACAGGGCGATGCTGCGCTCTTTGGCCACGCTCAGGGCGTTGATGCCGTTCACCTGATCCAGCATGGGCGAGAGCAGATGATGCACCAACGTGGCCGTTAGGGGCTTCACGTTCATCCCCCGCAACGTCCCTGCGTAGGTGATTTTTAACGACGACACGCTGCCATCGGCCATTTGGCCCATAAATCTGCCCATTTGTTCGGCCAACGTCAAATAGGGCTGCAACTGTCTGGCCTGCTCTGCGGTTAAAGAGGGAACATTCACCGCGTTAATCACGGCACCACTGAGCAGGTAATCACTCATCTGCTCGGCCACCTGTAGGGCCACATTTTCCTGCGCTTCTGTTGTCGATGCCCCCAAGTGCGGGGTGGCAATAACGCGTTCGTGACCGAACAAAATGTTCTCTTTGGCGGGTTCAATTTCGAACACATCCAGCGCGGCGCCAGCCACGTGGCCGCTATCGAGGGCGTCTTTCAAATCCCCCTCATGCACAATGCCGCCGCGGGCACAGTTGATGATAAAGACACCCTTTTTGGTTTTAGCGAGGGTCTCTTTGTTCAGCAAGTGCTTGGTTTTCTCATTCAGGGGGGTGTGTACCGTGATAAAGTCGGCGCGGCGCAGCAGGGTATCCAGATCGGCCTTTTCGATATGGAGTTCCACCGCACGCTCCTGCGATAAAAAGGGATCAAAGCCCAGAACCTTCATCCCCAAGCCCTGCGCACGGGAGGCCACAATAGCCCCAATGTTGCCGCACCCAATAACACCAAGGGTTTTACCAGTGATTTCCACGCCCATAAATTTGGATTTTTCCCATTTTCCAGCGTGGGTAGAAGCGCTGGCCTGCGGGATTTGACGGGCAAGGGCCATCATCAGGGCAATAGCATGTTCCGCCGTGGTGGTGGAATTGCCAAAGGGGGTGTTCATCACCACAATCCCCTGTTTGGTGGCTGCGGGCAGATCCACGTTGTCCACACCAATACCAGCGCGGCCAATAACCTTCATGGTTTGGGCCGCCGCAATCAAATCTGGCGTGGCGGTGGTTGAGGACCGAATGGCCAAACCATCGTATTGACCAATGATGGCTTTCAGTTCATCGGGAGACAATCCCGTTTTCACATCCACGGCGATGCCGCGGCTTTTGAAAATCTCTGCCGCTTGGGGGCTCATTTTATCAGCAATTAGAACTTTGGGCATTGTGTTTTCTGATCCTTTATGGTTATCCGTTACGCAGACGCTTTGACTGTTTCAAAGGCCCATGTGATCCATGGCAACAGGGCCTTGACATCGTTAGGCTCAACCGTGGCACCGCACCAGATCCGAAGGCCTGGGGGAGCGTCACGATACGCGTTGATATCCAGAGCCACGCCCTCTTTTTCCAGAAGGTCCACCATGGCCTTGATAAAGGCCCGCTGGGCCAGTTCATCTTTGGCCAAAAAAACGGGGTCCGTCAGCTTTAAACATACGGAGGTGTGGGAGCGAATGGCAGGATCCTCTGCCAAAAAGTCCACCCACGGGGTTTGGGCCACCCAAGATGCCAAATACCCAAGGCTTTCCTTGGACCGCGCCACCATGGCGGGGGTACCCCCAATGGCATGAGCCCATTTCAGAGCATCCAAAGCATCCTCCACACACAGCATGGAGGGGGTGTTGATGGTTTCTGCGGCAAAAATGCCCTCGTTCAGTTTGCCTTTTTTGGTCAGGCGAAACAGCTTGGGCAGGGGCCATGCTGGTATGTAGGATTCCAAACGAGCCACAGCGCGGGGGCTGAGGATCAACATCCCGTGTTGCGCTTCGCCGCCCAGAACTTTCTGCCATGAATAGGTCAAAACATCGATTTTGTCCCACGGCATGTCATAGGCAAACACGGCGGATGTGGCATCGCACAGGGTCAACCCCGCCCGATCCTTGGCAATCCAGTCGCCGTTGGGCACCACAACGCCGGAAGTTGTACCGTTCCAGCAAAACACAATATCATGATCGGGGTTGGCCTGACGCAGATTCGGCAACTGGCCGTAAGGGGCCTGATACACATGGGTATCTTTGAGTTTCAGCTGCTTGACGGCATCGGTAACCCATCCGTCTGAAAAGCTTTCCCATGCGAAAATGTCCACGGGGCGAGGGCCGAGCAGGCTCCACATGGCCGCCTCAAAAGCCCCCGTGTCGGAGGCTGGCATGATCCCCATATGGTAATCCTGCGGCAGATTCAATAACTGGCGGGAAAGCTGGATAACTTCTTGGATGCGGGCCTTCCCATCCTTGGCGCGATGGGAACGCCCCAACAGGGCCGACGACAGGGCCGAGAGATCCCACCCAGGACGCTTAGCGCAAGGGCCAGAAGAAAAATAAGGACGATCCGGACGCAGAGAAGGTTTTTGCATAATTTTTTAACAAAGATCAGGTTAAATAGGGAACACACCGAAAAAAACAGCCCGATAGTACCCCAGATGCGCCGTGCGTCAATCATAAAATTCACACAGGACTTACGCAGAAGCTTTGTCATTGCGAGCGCAGCGAAGCAATCCAGAAATGCCGTCACTGTAAAGACTGGATTGCCACGCCTCCTCTGGAGGCTCGCAATGACGATGTGTCCTATTATAAACATTGCGCCCTTAAAACGGGGGCTTGTTTTCTGTTTGGCGCTTTTGGGTTTGGCCCTGTCTTCGGGGCCCTCTGCCCTTGCCCAGCCAAAAAAAGAACCCCTGCCTGCGTCGATTGAGGCTGCCAAAGCGGGCCCCTATGTGAAAACCTCTCTGGACCCGAAACCTACGGTGGCACCCAATGCCAAAGAAAAAGAAGGTGAAAAAAAAGCCGCTGCCCCGCCGCTGCCCAAACTTATCAATCGGGATCAGGCACCATTGCCCGTGGCCCCTGCGGCGGATGCCACTCGTGTCGCTGCTGATGCGGCCCCCATACCTGCCCCCGTCGCTGTTCCCCCTGCGAGGGGTCAGGGGGATGGGATCTCTGCGTTGATGAAAGGCCCCCAAAACAAAGGTAAATACATCAAAATCCCTGCCACCAATGTGGATTTAACCCCACCGCCTCCGCCGCCAGCCCCAGAGAAGGCACCCGCACAGCCAAACACCACAACCCCGCCATCGGATCAGGATCGCAAAGCCGAGGCCGATTCAGTCATCAATGATTTGGAGGATCTGGCCGCCGCGCCGCCGCCGCCCCCCCAGCGGGATACCAAAACGGGAAACATTATGCTGCCCAACAAAAGTCGCACGGTCGTAATCGAAAAGGGATCGGTAGTGCTGGATGCCTCCGCCCTGAAAACCATCATAGAGGCCCAGAATCGGGATGATCTGGTGGCCTACGGCAACACTATGGGCAAGAGTCTGTCGGAAAATCTAACGCTACTTGCGCGGTTTTATCCCTTTTCCTTGACCCTCCCCCCAGCGGTATCACCAGACAAAGGGGCCGAAAACCCGTCACCCCCATCGTCTGGAAAGCAACCCCCTAAAAAAAACAAACCATCGCGCTCAGGCAGAAAAGGGTAAAGAACAAGGCAGAATTTTGGTTCTGTTGTATAGAAACCCCGAAAGCAGGCTGTGACAAAACAATCCTCACACAGAGACTGGCGACACCACAAGGTTAAGCACAAGCAAGACCTGAATCGTCACAAGGATAAAAAAACGATGCCGAAAGCTCTGTTTTTTGGTTTTATGGCGAAATTGACGCATGGCCACATAGCCCCCCAAGCTGCCCCCCACCGCACACCAGAGCAACAACATGTTCTCTGAAATACGGCGGCTGCGGCTTTCGGATGCTTTTTTATCCGCATAAAACAAGCCATAGGTCACAAGGTTGGCGAGGAGGATCCATAGGCCTCCCTCCTCGGGCCCCATGTGGGACAAAAGGGTTTCGGGAGACAACATCATCATGTGATGGTATACCTATAAACCATGTGTAGATGGGTGGTCGTTGTCACAGCCGCATGAAAACAGATTTTATGAGCCATCCCGATCACTCCTCAACCTGCCGATACTCCCCTTTGGACCACTGATACACCACATATTGCGGCTTGGTCACATCGCCCTTGGCATCAAAGGTCAGGGGGCCCAATAGGGTGTTAAAGGTGCCACCGTGCATCACGCCACGGATGGCTTTGGCATCGGTGCTGCCAGCGCGTTTGACGGCCTGCGCGTACACCTGAACGGCGGCATAATTGTATAGGGTGTAGCCCTCGGGCTCATACCCTTTGTCCCGAAAGGCCTGCACCACCTTGGCGGCTTCGGGGTTTTTGCGGGGGTCGGGGCTAAAGGTCATCAGGGTGCCCTCCCCCGTTTTGCCCGCAATGGTCCAGTACTCCCGCGTGACGAGGGCATCACCAGAAATCAGGGGGATCTTTAATCCCTGATCGTGGGCCTGACGGCGCAGCAGGCCGGCCTC
>CANGYP010000048.1 GCA_947458235.1 Alphaproteobacteria bacterium | reverse complement strand
TCTGCAGCAGTACGACGTCAGCTTTTCGCTGGGGGATGGTCTGCGCCCAGGCTGCGCGGCGGATGCCAATGATGCGGCCCAATTCGGCGAGCTGGAAACCCTCGGCGAGCTCACCCGCATCGCGTGGGACTACGATTGTCAGGTGATGGTGGAGGGCCCGGGCCACGTCCCCATGCACAAAATCAAAATCAATATGGACCACCAGCAACGCCTGTGTCATGACGCGCCCTTTTATACCTTGGGCCCCCTCACCACCGACATTGCCCCTGGGTATGATCACATCACCAGCGGCATCGGCGCGGCCATGATCGGATGGTTTGGCACGGCCATGCTGTGTTATGTGACCCCAAAAGAACACTTGGGCCTTCCCAATCGCGACGACGTGAAGGTGGGGGTGATCACCTATAAAATTGCCGCCCACGCCGCCGATGTGGCCAAAGGCCACCCCAGCGCCCACTGGCAGGATGATGTCCTTTCCCAAGCCCGTTTTGACTTCCGCTGGCAAGATCAATTCCATCTGGCTCTGGATCCCGACACGGCGCGGGCCTATCACGACGAAACCTTGCCCAAAGAGGCGCACAAAGTGGCCCATTTTTGTTCCATGTGCGGGCCCAAATTCTGCTCCATGAAAATCACGCAAGAAGTTCGGGAGTATGCCAAAAAGGGCATGCAAGATATGTCCCAGAAATTCCGTGATACGGGCGGGGAGATTTACCAGCCTGCGGAAAAAACGGTTGCTTGATGAAACCCAAACACCTGCGCCTGATCGCCCTTGGCGTCACGCTGCTTGCGTTATCGGGGGTGGCGTTTTTGGGGTTGTTTTACAGTCAGGACAGCCTGCTGTATTACACAAAGCCCAGCCAGCTGTCCCAGCCCGATCCCCAGCGTTGGTATCGGGTAGGGGGACAGGTCACCGCGTGGCAAACTCAGGGGCAAGATCACACCTTTACCCTGTCGGATGAAACGGACCATGTTGTTGTGCATTACCACGGCCTTGTTCCGGATTTGTTTCAGGTGGGGCAGGGGGCCATTGTGGATGGGACCTTTGATGCACAGGGGGCTCTGGTGGCCAAGCGCGTTTTGGCCAAACACGATGAAAACTACCAACCGCCGGAGGCCCCATGACCCCCCCCGATCCTCGCGCCCGTTATTTGGCCCTGCTGGCCTCTGGTCTGGATATGGGCACGTTGCATATTGCGGAATCGGGGGGGGCGCAGGAAACGCTGCGCGGCGCCTTGCCCGGGGTTACAGCCAAAATGGTCCTACGCACCCCCGCGGTTTATAACACTTTGGTGGACAAGGGTGCCTTTGGGTTTTTTGAAAGCTGGATGCGCGGCGATATCACCAGCGAAAACATTGGTTTGTTGGTGTATTTGGTGGTCAGCAACAAACGGCTTTTGGATGCCCTCACCCAAATCCCCGCATCCCGCTTGCATCCCCAGCGGCGTTATCCGCTCTCCACAGCCCACCCTGATTTTTTGTCGGTGTGGATGGGGAAAACCGTGTCTTTTGGGGCCGGTTTTTTCGATGGCATCGTGGAAACCTTGGACCAAGCCATCGCGGCAGGCCACCAAGCCATCAAGGACGCCATGATGCTGCGGGCCTATGATTCCATTTTGTATATCGGGCAAACCATGGGATCCTTTGCGGCGTTTTTTGCGGAAAACCACACGTCCAGTCGCCTGCACGTTTTAACCCATGGGCATCTGCAAAAACAGACCCTACAAAAGGACATGCGGGTCCGTGGGTTTGACAAACGGGTCACGGCGGAGGTGTTCGATGAAACAACCCTGCAGGGCCGGTATGATTTTATTGTGGTGAATCATCTGTTGGAAACCATCCCCCCAAGTCAGTGGGATCATGTGTTTTATAAACTCAAGGACATGCTGCGCCCCGAGGGGCGGATCATTGTGAACATGATCACCTGTAACACCGCCGCTCCCCAGCGGGGAACATTGCTACCCAAACAGAGCCCCCCCAACCTTTGGTCCTTTATGGGATATGAAAATGCGCGGTTTATGTCCCAAGAGGCGTTTTTGGGCTATGCCCAAAAAAACTATCTGCGGGTGCGGGACCAAAAAGCCTATCCCAAAGACATGGCCCGCACGTGCAAACTGCTGCGGGCATCCCTAGACAGCCACGCCCCAGACCTGCGCAGCCACCCCGACGGTAACACCCAACGCCTGTTTTGGTCCTTTCTGCTGAGTGTATTAGAGGCCACCTGCCTGCAAGGCACCCTGATCCCCACCCATTGGGTTTTGGAACATGATGTTTAGGGGGGTGGACTTGTAACAATATGTACACCGATCCTTGAGAAAAGGGAAAAAACCTGATATCATGTCTTTGTTCAAAGAGACCCCCTTTTGAACAAAGATTGAACAAAGAAAGTTGCGCTTTTGCTGTCAAAAATCTTGGAATATGACGATAACAAGGCCCTGTTGGCCCTGTATGGTCCCCACGATGCCCATTTGCATCATATTGAAAAGCATTATGGCATTTCTGTGGCCTCTCGGGGCAATACCTTGGTTTTAAAGGGCAGTGATGCGAATCGTCTGCATCAGGCTGAACAAACCCTCAACACCCTATATGATCATATCAAACGGGGCCGCCCTGTGGATGATGCCTATGTGGGGCGGTTTCTGCAAAGCGAAAAGGCGGCCATGCTTCAGGAACACGACACGGACAACGACGTGGTGATCCACACCCGCAGCGGCACCCTGTATCCCCACACCCCAAAACAAAAAGAATATGTCCAGCGCATCCGCAAAACGGATGTTGTCTTTGGGGTGGGGCCAGCGGGCACGGGAAAAACCTACTTGGCGGTGGCGGTGGGGGTGGAGTTTTTGTTACAACATCGCGTCAAACGCCTGATCCTCAGCCGTCCTGCGGTGGAGGCGGGGGAACGTCTGGGCTTCCTACCTGGCGACTTGCGGGAAAAAATCGATCCTTATTTGCAACCCCTGTATGATGCCCTGCATGATATGCTGCCGTCGGATCATATTCAGCGGTTGATGGAAATGGGCACCATTGAAATTGCTCCCTTGGCCTTTATGCGGGGCCGCACCCTGTCTGATGCGTTTATTATTTTAGACGAGGCGCAAAACAGCACCATATCCCAAATGAAAATGTTCCTGACCCGTTTGGGGCAAAATTCCAAAATGGTGGTGACGGGGGATCTCAGTCAAATTGATTTGCCCTCGATGGCGGATTCTGGCTTACCCCATGTGCGGCGCATCTTGAGGGATGTACCAGCCGTTACGTTTGTCACCTTTAGCCGTGACGATATCATGCGTCACCCCGTGGTGGCGGCGATTCTCGAAGCCTATGACAAAGACGCCGAACAAAACCAGACCTAACACACCTTGATAGGCTTGGAGCATCAAAGGGGGTATCCATCCCCATGGAAACACCTTGGCTGCACAAGACACCAGTGATTGCAAATCATCGTGAATCTGGGTACAACGGATAACGTATGAACAGGATTGTGTATGTTTAAAGGATTTTCCGAAGCTTTGCAGGCCGTAGCCCAGCGCTATGCCGTGGTGCGTGATGCGCTGTCCCAGACAGAGCGCTTGGATCAAGAAACATTTATCAAGTATTCCCGAGAATTCTCGGACCTAGAACCCTTGATTCATAGGATCGAGGCCTATCACGCCGCGCAAAAGGGCCTAAAAGAAGCCGAAGAGATCATCGCAGATCCCAGCACAGACCCAGAATTCAAAGACTTGGCCGAACAGGATCGCCACGGTTGCAAAGAGACCTTAACGGATTTGGAACATCAGATTGCACTGGCTTTGATTCCCAAGGATGCCGATGATGATCGCAACGTCATTGTGGAAATCCGCGCGGGCACGGGGGGGGACGAGGCCGCCCTGTTTGCGGGGGATTTGTTTCGCATGTATACCCGTTACGCCGAACGTCATCACTGGCGCGTGGACATTGACCAGCTTTCGGAAACAGGCATGGGCGGCGTCAAAGAGGCCGTCATGACGCTGGAGGGACGCGGAGCCTATGCCAAGCTGAAATTTGAATCAGGTGTGCATCGGGTGCAGCGGGTGCCCGATACAGAATCCAGTGGACGCATTCATACCTCAGCCGCCACCGTCGCCGTGTTGCCAGAGGTGGAAGAGGTGGATCTGGTGATCCATGAAAAAGACTTGCGCATTGACGTGTTCCGCTCCAGCGGTCCGGGGGGGCAATCGGTGAACACCACCGACAGTGCCGTACGCATCACCCACATTCCCACAGGGGTTGTGGTGCAGCAGCAGGATGAAAAATCCCAGCACAAAAACAAAGCCAAAGCCCTGAAAATTTTGCGGGCCCGCCTGTACGAAGAAGAACGCCGCAAAACCATGGAAGCCCGCGCGGGTGCCCGAAAATCCCAAGTGGGTAGTGGGGATCGATCCGAACGCATCCGAACCTATAATTTCCCCCAAGGCCGCGTCACAGACCACCGTATTCAATTAACATTGTACAAACTGCCAGACATTATGGATGGGGACCTTTCGGAATTGATCGAGGCCCTGACCACCGCCGATCAGGCAGAAAAACTGGCGGCAATGGAATAACCGATGGCCGCCTGCGCTGCGCTCACAGGCTTTGCCCCCTCCCGTTAGACACCCGCCACGCTTTGGGCGGCGATTTAAATAAAATTCTTGACACCGCCCATATATATATATTAGCGTAAATTCACGATGTAATTTTGTCTCCTCGGAACAAAATTTGGGGGCTTGCGCTGATTTGCGTTTAAGCCGTGAATTTTTGCAACACCTTCGAATCAAAACCGAGGGGAGTGCAGAATTACATTGTGATCCACATTATCCCATGCCTAAAAGGCATGGTCTCGATCATGGTTATAATGAACGTCCCTGCTAAGCTGATTTCGAGTCCGAGTCACTTCTATGAAGTGACTGGGGAAATCACCCAACAAGCTCCCTTCCAGAGCAACGTCACTGGCACCATAGGCTGTGATGTTGCCCCCCGTGGGGGCCACATGGCACAGGTGAAAAACGGTAACGTCTACGTCCTGACGTTCACCGTTACGGTAACCCTCACGGAGGCGTTTGAGCTGCATAAAGTCTTCGCAAGAAATGCAGACTTATCTGGAGAATTCACTCTAGTTGAAGTCTTGAAGTAGATTAGTGCCCCCCCCCTGCCCCTGAAAAGGCAGGGGGGAATTTTTTTGGGGTGGGCGCTCATCAGGCCCTGAAAGATTGAAGAGATCCTCTTGGCATACCGTATTAACGATGCGCCCTGCTAACGTTCGTCGCCTGATCGGGGGGGCTCACCATTTGGACGGCTGAGGAAAGCCAAGGCTTTGTCCACATCGCCGCGCTCTTTTCGCTGGGCAAAAAACGTTTCTGCCGTATGAATGGCCGCCAATTTTTCGGCGGACGCCCCCATGGGGCTTCGGATGCCTGCAACCACAACATCGGTATCTAGGACAACTCTCATGGCATCCATCATATCATATCGTATACAATATTACAAACTTGATGTGGTGTATGGGGGCTGTTTCATTTCTATAAACGGATCAGCCCCCCCTAACCACCCACCCCCACCTTAACGCGTTGGGGATTCAGAACAGCGGCAAGCGTGTCATCATAAACCCGATCCACCGTAATGGACGACAGCAAACTGCCCCCCACACCAGCCCGCGCTTGTTGGATGAGGTCTTCGTGGGGTTCCTGTGTGCGGATAACGTGGCCATTGGGGCCCCAAGGGGCATAGACTGTATCGGGGCTAGGGCCAAACAATCCCACTGTGGGCACGCCAGAGGCCGCCGCCAGATGCATCAGCCCCGAATCATTGCACACCGCCAGCGCGGCATTTTGTAACACAACAAACAACGCCGGCAAAGACAGCTGCCCCACCAGATTCAACAGCGGCCGATCTGCGGGCCAGTCTGCTAAAAAGGGATGTACGCGCTCTGTTTCGTTGGGGGCCCCCATCAACACCACCGTGGCCCCCCGCAAGGGGCCATCGGTTAGGCGCAGGGCCAAGTCCCGAAAGCGCTCCAGCGGCCATTCTTTACCAACCCACGTGGCAAAGGGGGCCAAACAGAGCAGGGGGGCCTTCCCCAAATACGGGGCGGCCTCGGCCTGATGCTGCGGCCCGCACCACGGGCCTAGGCTGAAGGCGAGGGGGTTCAGGGCAAAAGATGTGGCAATCTGTTGCACCTTGTGCTGGGTCTCAAAGCCCTTGGGTTTCACAAACCGATGACGGTGGCGGGCCCAAAGGGTATAGGCAAACGCCGATCCCCGCATATCCACCACACGATGCCAGCGCAAGGGGGCGTACTGTTGCCACAAATCCCACCAATGGCGGGCATAACGCTGTTTTTTAATCACCGTGACGTTGGGGGTCAGGGCAGAAAATAGGGGGGCAGAGACGGCACCACAGGCGATATGGACTTCGTTGGGGTGATCCGTCTCTATAAAATGGCGCAACACCCCCGTGGTCAACACCGCATCCCCCAACGGAGACGGCGCAAGGAACAAAAGGCGCCGCATAATCCCCTAGTACCGATAGCGCTCGGGCTTAAAGGGTCCGTTTTTGGAGACGCCCAGATAATCCGCTTGATCGTCGGTTAAAACCGTCAATTTTGCGCCCAATTTATCCAGATGCAGATACGCCACTTTTTCGTCTAGGGCCTTGGGCAGGACGTAAACCTGATGGTCATACTGTTTGTGGTTGTGCCACAGCTCGATTTGGGCCAGCACTTGGTTGGTGAAGGAGGCACTCATGATCAAACTGGGATGACCGGTGGCGCAGCCCAAATTCACCAGACGACCCTCGGCCAGCAAAATCAAACGCTTTTTGTCAGGGAAGGTAATCATGTCCACTTGGGGCTTGATGGTTTCCCATGGATAGGCCCGCAGAGCCTCCACCTGAATTTCGCAGTCAAAATGCCCGATGTTGCACACAATGGCGCAATCTTTCATGGCTTTCATATGATTCAGGGTGATGATGTCTTTGTTGCCTGTGGCGGTGACAAAAATATCGGCTTTGTCCACCACATCCTCCAGCGTGGCCACCTGATAGCCTTGCATAGCAGCCTGAAGGGCGCAAATAGGATCAATTTCAGTCACCACAACGCGGCACCCTTGGGACCGTAGGGATTCTGCGGACCCCTTACCCACATCCCCGTACCCACACACCACGGCCAGTTTGCCGCTCAGAGCGATATCGGTGGCGCGTTTGATGCCATCCACCAAACTTTCACGGCACCCGTACAGGTTATCAAATTTGGATTTGGTCACAGAATCATTGACGTTCATGGCCGGAATTTTCAGGGCCCCTTTGGTGGCCATTTCGTACAGACGCTGCACGCCTGTGGTGGTTTCCTCGGACACGCCCCGAATGTCGGCGAGCGAATCAGGGTATTGATTGTGAATCACCGCCGTTAAATCACCCCCATCATCCAAAATCATGTTGGGCACCCATCCGTTGTCCCCAAAAATGGTTTTTTGAATGCACCAGTTGTATTCCTCTTCGGTTTCCCCTTTCCAGGCAAAAACAGGAATGCCAGCGGCGGCCATGGCAGCGGCGGCGTGGTCTTGGGTGGAAAAGATGTTGCACGAACTCCAGCGCAAATCCGCCCCCAGCAAAACCAAGGTTTCCATCAACACCGCCGTTTGAATGGTCATATGCAGGCAGCCAGCAATGCGGGCACCTTTCAGGGGATGTTGTCCCTGATATTCACGGCGCAGGGCCATCAGGCCCGGCATTTCAACCTCGGCCAAGGCAATTTCCTTGCGCCCCCAATCGGCCAAGTGAATATCGGCAACCTTGTAATCGCAAAAGTCTTGCTGTGGGCTGCGGGCTGTTTTCATGGGAAGTCCTCTCAAAATTAACAATGGTTGGGGATACATCGGCCACAGGACGCAAAGGGTTCCGCAGGGAACTTAATGGCCTCAGTGGTTAGGGTTGAGCCACTGCAGGCGCAAAAGGGGGCGGGAATAGCCCGCAAATCCGATGTCACGGCCACACGGTCATCAAACACAAAGCAGCTGCCTTGCCATAAATTCTTTTGATCTTGTGTTTGGGAAAAATAATTCAAAATCCCGCCCTGCAGTTGATAGACACGATCAAAACCCTCGGCTTTCATCATAGCCGCCGCTTTTTCACACCGAATGCCACCGGTGCAAAACATGGCCACGGGCTTGGTTTTATCGGGCAGGTTCTGCTTAACCCATTGGGGAAATTCGTGAAAATGATCCAACTCAGGGTTCACCGCCCCGCGAAACGTGCCAAAGGCCACTTCGTAATCGTTGCGCGTATCCAGAACAATCACATCATCCTGTTGGACCAAATCCTGCCAGTCTTGGGGACTCACATGGGTTCCACGGGAAAGCGTTACATCCACATCTTGTTGCTTCATGCGGATGGTTTCGGCTTTTAACCGGACCTTCATAGCGCCAAAGGGGATCGTGTCGTGCCAGCTTTCCCCCCAATGCAAATTTGCAAAGGCAGGATGAAACGCCGCGACATCACGGCGAAAAGCCGCCAAAGCCTCGGGCAGACCCGCAAGGGTGGCATTGTACCCCTCTGAGGCCAGCAAAATCGTGCCCTTGATCCCATGGCCGCAGGCCAAATCCAACACAGGACCGCGCATGGATTCGATATCCAGCATGGGAACAAACCGATAAAAAGTGGCGATTAAATACGGTTTTGACACGGTGGTTTTAAGCTTTCCCTGCGATCATTAGGCCACGGATTGCACAATCCACTCGGACAACAAATTTTTGGGCAAGGCCCCCACCTTTGTGGCCACAGGTTGTCCCCCTTTGAACACCATCAGGGTGGGAATGCTGCGAATGCGGTACCGTTGGGGCGTTTGGGGGTTTTCGTCAATGTTGATTTTGACGATTTTGACGGTTTTGATTTCCTCAGACAAGTCCTCTAAAATAGGGCCCAAAGCCTTGCACGGGCCGCACCATTCCGCCCAAAAATCCACCACAACGGGCAGGGGGGATTGCAAAACCTCGGTTTCAAAGCCGCTGTCGGTAACTTTGTGTGTGCTCATGAACAAAACCTCATCAAGGGAACAATAGGAAACAAAGGTACTATGCCGCCCGCGTCATCGCAAGAAACTTTTCCTGACGTTGGACGCGACGTCTGGCGGGGGATACTTTCATCACCGTGGCCAATTCATGACGCAGAACATGACGCGCTGCGGCAAAGGCTTGGTCTGGGTGGCGATGGGCCCCGCCCAAGGGTTCGGGGACGATGGTGTCAATGAATCCAAAGTCTTTCAGGTTTTTGGCGGTGATTTTTAAGGCCTCTGCGGCAACAGGGGCCTGCTCTGCAGTGCGCCATAAGATGGAGGCGCAACCCTCGGGCGAAATCACAGAATACACCGCATGCTGCATCATCACAATGCGATCCGCACAGGCCAAAGCAATGGCCCCGCCCGATCCACCTTCCCCCGTAATCAGCGCAATGACGGGTACAGACAGGTTTAGGGATATTTCAATACACCGCGCAATGGCTTCGGCTTGACCCCGCTCTTCTGCCCCAATCCCCGGATAGGCCCCAGGGGTATCAATAAACGTCAACACAGGAATACCAAAACGCTCCGCCATACCCATCAGGCGGGAGGCTTTGCGATAGCCCTCAGGATGAGCCATGCCAAAATTGTGGGTGATGCGTTCATCCAGATTGCGGCCCCGTTCCTGACCGATAACCATCACACTGTGACCATCAAAGCGGCCAAGACCCGCAATAATCGCCTTGTCTTCCCCAAAACAGCGATCCCCCGCCAAGGGGGTGAACTGTTCAATCAGGGCACCGATATAATCGCAACACTTGGGCCGCTGGTGGTGTCTAGCCACTTGGACGGTTTGCCATGGGGTTAGATGACCATAAATGGTTTGCAAATGCCGCTCTAGCTTAGCTTTCAAGCGGGCGATTTCGTCCTGCAGGTCTAGGCTTTCGGCCTCAATACGCTCCAGCTCTTCGATTTTATTTTCCAAATCCACAATGGGCTGTTCAAAATCCAGATACATACTTTATGGGTCCTTTATCCCTGACATCCCTCATGGGTGGGCCTTGTTATAAAAGAGATCATACCTTTTGGCAAGACGGCGACCCAAGCAACCGTTGTATTGTGCTTTTCCCCTCTAAAGCGAGACCCCACAGGCCAATCTGGACACAAAGGGGGAGATTTTACAGGTGTGACAAAGATTCAGGCTTTCTTATCCACCATCATGTTGCGTGTGGCCTTGGGCAAGGATACGGTCAAACCATCCAATTCCTGCCGCATGATGATCTGACAGCCCAAACGGGATGTGGCAGTCAAGCCAAAAGCCAGATCCAACATATCCTCTTCGGCTTCTGTGGCGGTGTCCAGACGATCAAAATCATCCTCAGACACAATCACATGACATGTTGAACAGGCTAGGGATCCTTCACAGGCCCCCTCCAGATCAATGTCATTTTTGTGGGCAATTTCCAAAACGGACAATCCCAGCGGGGCCTCAACGGTTTTGGATGTGCCATCGCGCTGCAAAAACGTGATTTGGGGCATAACGAACGGGTCCTTAAGCTAAGATGAAAATGTATCCACAGATTGGCCTGTTAAGGCCTGACCCAAAGCGTTGTTCATGCGTTTGGCCACCCAAGGGGCTGCCGCTGCTTCCATCGCTTCGCGTGCTTCGTCTATAGCCGCTCTATCGGAATGTTCCAAGCATTCTTTTAGGGTCTGCATGGCCTTTTCCACGGCCTGCCGCTCTGGGGCGGGGGCGTCATGGTGCTGACGCATCAAGGGTTCCGCCGCCTGCAAAACCCTTTGGCCCAAAACACGGGCAGAGGCCAGCAAGCGGGCCTCCATATCCTGCTGGGCGTATTCTAAACTGTCATAAATGGCTTGCTTCATAGCTTCTGGGGATAGGCCGTAAGATGGCTTAATCACAATGTCCTGACGGATGTTGGTGGTTAATTCTTCTGCCGAGACTGTCAGCAAGCCATCCACATCCATTTGAAACGTCACGGCAATCTTGGCCGCCCCTGCAATCATGGGGGGAATACCGGTTAGGGTAAAGGTGGCCAAGGACCGGCAATCCGCCACCAATTCCCTTTCCCCCTGCATAACATGAATCATCATGGCCGTTTG
>CANGYP010000047.1 GCA_947458235.1 Alphaproteobacteria bacterium | reverse complement strand
CACCGCCCCGAATTATACATGGACCCTGGACGATAACACCATCACCCCCGCCCTGACCGCGGGCACCTATGATATCACCCTGACCATCACCGACACCGCCAGCAATGGGGGGAATGATAGCACAACCAATGAATTGACGATTACGGCAGACTGCCCCAATATCGGCAATGTCTGTTCGGACGGATCCATTTATGCCGGAGTATCACCAGATGGCAATAAGGCCATGTATACCACAACCGCAGCCCACGAAACCGCAAGAACATGGAATGATGGCTCGGTCAATTTGCTGGATACCTCTCTTGCAAATTGCAGCTCTGCCGAATCCACCTGCCGGACAGGCCAGAACAACACCACCTTTTTGGCCACTGCGGACAGTGCGACAACAGCAGGGATTCAGCCCCATAATGCAGCCCAGTACTGTGAAAACCTGACAGCGCATGGCCAAACCGACTGGTATTTACCCGCCAAGGATGAGCTGAATGTGCTCTTTACCAACCGCACAGCCATCGGGGGATTTGCCAACGCTTGGTATTGGTCTTCGTCAGAGATCAATAGTTATTTCGCACGGGTCCAGAGCTTTACCTCGGGCCTCTCCACCCACAACTCCAAGGAACATGCAGTCCGCGTTCGGTGCGTCCGGAGGGTGAATTAAGTCTTTAATCCCTTAACTCTTTTGCCGCGCGCAGCGCGATGTCCCCAAGCGGGACCGGTTGCCGTAGGGGTGGAGCGAACATTGTTTCTGTCCTCCGTCCCCTTCCACCCCTAAACCGCCACCAAGAGGGCCTTGGCTTTGTTGACGGTTTCGGTGTATTCGCTTTCTGGGTTGCTGTCGGCGACGATGCCCGCGCCAGCTTGGACATGAAGTTGGCCTTTGTGGATCAGGGCCGTGCGCAAAGCAATACAGGTGTCCATGGTTTGACCATCGGCAGAAACGTACCCCACGCCGCCGCCGTAGGGGCCGCGCCGTTGAGGTTCAAGCTGATCAATGGTTTCCATGGCACGGACTTTGGGCGCACCAGAGACTGTGCCCGCAGGAAAGCCCGCCAAAAGGGCATCCACCACATCCACTTCGGGACGCAGCGTGCCCTCAACAGTGGAGACGATGTGCATGACGTGGGAATACCGCTCGATGCTGAGGGGGTCTTTGACATGAACGCTGCCTGGGACACACACACGGCTGACATCGTTGCGGCCCAAATCCAACAGCATCAGATGTTCGGCGATTTCTTTGGGATCCGCCAGCAGGGCAGCGGCCAAGGCCTGATCGTCTGCCCATGTTTTGCCCCGTGGCCGCGTTCCCGCGATGGGCCGAACGGTCATTTGGCCATTCTCGACCTTCACTAGGGTTTCTGGACTGGAGCCTACCAACACCAGATCCTGCATATCCAGAAAAAACATATAGGGTGAGGGATTCAGGCGGCGCAGGCGGCGATAGTAGGCAAAGGCATCCCCATCAAAGGGGCGCGAAAACCGCTGGGACAGGACAATTTGAAAACAATCCCCCGCCGCGATGGCCTCTTTGGCGGCCAAAACAGATTGGCAAAAGGCCTCTTTGGTCATACTGGATGTGATGATTTCGGGGGAGGGACGAGGGTATACATCTTCCCCCGCCAGCAGAGCCTCTGTATCTTCGGGGGATAAACGCTTTGTCATGATGGCCTGCAAGGTGTCCTTCAGAAGGGTCACGGCAGATTCATGGGCGGATTCTGGGGAAAGGCCCGCGTTTGGAAACACGGATTTCACCAAAACAACCTCATCCCGTATGTTATCAAACACCATGATCTGGGATGGGCGGAACAGTTTGGCCACGGGCAAATCTAGGGTATTGGGCTTGGCATCAGGCAACATCTCAACATCCCGAATCAAATCAAAGCCCAAAAACCCGTAAAAACCCATGGCTAAGGGGGGCAACTCTGGCGGCATCTGTAGGGGGTTTTGGGCCAGCAAAGCCTTTAGCTGTTGCGGTCCCGTACCCGTGAGGGGGGGCTGGGGTACACCATGGCAAATCAACGTCCCCCGATGGTTGCCGTGATAGGTCCAGACCTGGTCGCTGCCCCACCCCAAAACGGAATAACGACCACGAAACACCGCCCGCTCCACCGATTCCAGCAAAAAGCGGTGGGGATCGCGCTTCAGGGATAAAAAGGCCCGCACTGGCGTGATCCAATCCGCCGATAGCCGCAGAGACACCAACGTCCCCCTGTTGTCACGAAAGGCCGCTTGAACTTGGGAAACTTGACTGATGCTAACCATTGGTTTTCAGGCGTTTGAACACGTCTTCGTGAATCCTGACGGGAAACAGCGTTTTCAGATCCTGCAAAAAGGCATCATAATAATCCTGCGCTATGGCGTCTTTCAGGCGGCGGCGTGTTTCCTCTTTTTCGGGGGCGCTGAAGGTTTTGGGATCGGGGCGTTGAATACCCGTGACAATGACAATTTGGGCCATGGCACCGCTGGTGATGTCTTTGATCTCGCCCTTGGGGGTATTGAACATGATCTCGGCCACGTCGGCTTGAAAGGCCTCCATCGCACGGGCACGGCTGAGCGCGGTGGGCTGGGCCACATTGATGTCATCATCAGACAAAAAGGCCGTGCGCTCTTCGGGTTTCATGGCTTTAAGTTTAGCCTTCAGGGCGTCCCGCTTTTGCTTCAGCAGGGTTTGCGCCTGTTCGGTGTGATAATCCCGCAGCACCCAATCGCGGGCCTCCGCAAAGGTCATGGGTTTAGCGGGCACCACCTGCAACACGGTGGCCATGACGTAATGATCGGGATCCACCTCTTTTAAGGCGGATGTGCCCTTAAGGGGCAGGGACCACAGTTCCTGAGAAAAGGATTTCAGGGCCTCTGGCACACTATCCTGCGTCACCAAGGCGGTTTTTTCAAAGGGCAATTTCAGGGACTGGCTGGCCTTTTCCAAAGAGCCTGTTTCCGTCACGGCGGTTTCTAGGGCGTTGGTTTGTTTATACAGGGCCTCAACGCTTTCGGGGGTTTTCATGGCCTCGATGACTTGGGGCTTAATGTCTTTTAAGGGAGGGGCTGGAGGGGCTTGAATCTCTGTAACTTGCAAAAAAGTCCATCCAAAGTCGGTTTTCACGGGGGCGGAAAGGGTGTTCAGGGGCAGATCAAAGGCCACCTGACGCAGGGCGGGCAGCAGGTCTTTGGCCTCGATCAGGCCCAAATCCGTCACCTCGTTTGCTTCAGGATCAAGGGTTTTTAGGGTTTTGTTCTGATCCACACAGGCCTGATCGGGGCAGAACCTTTGCAGAAGGCGGCGCTTAGGCGCGGGGGTAAAAGCATCGGTATGGGCTTTGTAATAGGCTTCAATGGCCGTATCCGTAAAGGTCAATCCCAATGTGGTGTACCCAAACATGCGTTTTTCGGGGGTTTTGTAACGATCCGTGCGGGTTTGAAACCAAGGTTTTAAGGTGCTATCGGGAACAGGCGTGGTCATGGGCACAACAGGCAGGGTGAAAATCAAAGCACTACGGGTTTCTTTGTCCTGTTGCAGAGTGGCGATGACTAGGGGCTCTGGGACAACGGTGGCGGCTAGAAACGCATCCCGAAAATACCTTTGCCATTCGGACACGCGCACATCGTTTAAAACATCTTGGGGGGTGATTCCTGCTTTGGCCAGAACACTCTTGAACAATTCGGGATCGAAGGTTTTATCGGCGTTTTGAAACACAGGATATTGGCCCAAAACCTTGACCAAACGTTTTTCAGGAATGGGCATCTGCCATGTTTCGGCGGCGGAGGTTATCAAAGCATCGTTGACAAGCCGTTGCAGGGCATCATCCCAAAGGCGGTCTTTAAAGAAATCTGGCAGGGCCTGCCCCCCAAAGGCGCGGGTGTAATTTTCCTGTATCTGTTCCCGTGCCTGCATCAGACGGGTGGCGGGAATCTCAATATCCCCCACGGTGGCCACAATGTCGGTTTGGGGGTTGGCCCGAAATGCCGTTTCGTATCCAAAAAAGGCAAACGAGATAATCATCAAAATCAACAAAATCTTGGCCAACGTTCCCGCCAAGACACGACGAAACCACAACAGCATGAGTGTTCCTTTCCCGTTTTTTGTCATCCCAAAGCGTCACAGTGTGATGGGGACCAGCGCACCATGATGGCAATAGGGGTAAGGCCCAGCTATACCACAGGACATACGTCCCACCAAGGGATTCCTTGACAGGGAGGCCTTGCGTGGCGTCTCGTCTTATCGTACCCGCACGTAACGGCCAGGGGCATCTTCCCCCTTAGCAGGCAGGGCGCGGGCGGGCATCTGATCCCCTGCCTTTTGGGCCGCCCATGTTTGCCACTGGGGCCACCAAGATCCTTTGGATTCCACGGCGTCTTTAAACCAGTCTTCCGCACGGGGAGGCAGGGCCGCGTTCATCCAATACCCATATTTTTGTTTTTCAGGGGGATTGATGATGCCCGCAATATGACCCGATCCTGCCAACAGGAATGTTTTTTCACCAGAAAACAGCTGTGTTGCTGCATAGGTGGCCCGCCATGGGGCGATGTGATCTTCCCGTGTAGAAATCCAATAGCTGGGCGTTGTAATGGTACGCAAATCAATGGGCACACCGCCAAGAGACAATCCATGTTTTTGAATCAACAGGTTGTTCATATACATGGAGCGCAGGTAAAAACTGTGCATCTTGGCGGGCAAACGGGTGGAATCGGAATTCCAGTAAAGCAAATCAAAGGGGAAAGGCTCTTTCCCCATCATGTAATTGTTTACCACAAAGGACCAGATCAGATCGTTGGAGCGCAGCAGGTTAAACGTCGTGGCCATATCCCGCCCATCCAGCAAGCCCCCATTGGCGGCCATTTTTTTCTCTAGGGCGGAGACTTGATGTTCGTCAATAAACACGCCGAGATCCCCCGGTTCAGAAAAATCCATCAAGGTGGTAAAAAAGGTGGCCGATGCGACGCGCTTATCTTCTTTTTTGGCCTTTAGCCACGCCAAAAGACCCGCCAAGGCCGTTCCCCCGATACAATACCCGATGACGTTCGCCGATGGCTCACCCGTTAAGGATGCAATCTGTTTTAGGGCCGTATACCCCGCCATCATATAATCATCAAAGGCCGTATTCACCAAATCCGCCCCCGGATTGGCCCACGACATGACAAAAACTGTATGCCCCTGATCCACAGCCCATTTGATAAAAGAATTTTTGGCCTGCAAATCCAAAATATAAAACTTGTTGATCCAAGGGGGGATAATCAACAAAGGCACCTTAAACACGGTTTTTGTGCTGGGGGCGTACTGTATCAACTGAAACAGCGGATCTTCAAACACAACCTTCCCAGGGGTGGTGGCCAGATTTTTGCCAACCTCAAAGGCCTTGTAATCCGTCATACTGATGGACAATTGACCGTCACCGCGCTCTAGGTCAGCCAGCAGGTTTTGAAATCCTTTCACCAAATTGTCTCCGCCGGTGGCCAGCGTTTCCCGAAGAACCGCAGGATTGGTCATGGCAAAATTGGTGGGGGATACCGCATCCACCAGTTGCTTGGTGTAAAAGGCAATTTTTTGGGCCGTTTTGTCATCTAGTCCTTCAACATTTTTCACCAGACCATTGACCCAGTCAGACGTCAACAGATAGCTTTGTTTAATAAAATCAAACAAAGCATTTTCCTGCCACAAGGGATCTGAAAAACGCTTGTCCCCAGCTTCTGGGGCGGCTACGGGGGGGGAAGAGGGCACAGTCCCCAGCATACGTTCACTGGTGCGTTGCCACAGCGTGATGTAATTTTTCCAAAAATCCAACTGCGCCTGATAAAGATACAGGGGATTGGTGAGCAATTTGCTGTAAAAATGTCCAAACGCCTCAATCACATGGGACATATCATGAGACTGGGGACCCGCATGACGGGCCAGAAAATCCGCCGCCACCTCTTGGGCCTTTTTCATGACATCCGCCATGACGGTGGGGGAAACAAAGGGAATGGCAGGATCAGAGCTGTGGGCAGCATTTTGAGGCGAGGAAGAGGTAGAAGAACTCACGTGATTCACTCCTTTAAAGGGGGCATTGTGTTTTTTACGCGTGCCTCATTCTAGACCATAAACATTAAGAACACATCGTTTTTTTACAGGAACGCCGTTGGCCAACACAAGGCCTCAAACAAGACAATTATCGGTCCTCTTCATCAGATTCTCCCCAGCCGCTACCCCCACAACAGGGGGGAGGTGCTCTCAGGCTTCCCCCCCCTGCACCTATAACCATCAAAACAGGCTAAGGCGGGATCAAACCGCATCCCTTTGCTCGGCGGCCAATTCCTGACGCAAAACTTTGGTGGCGGCCACCATGTTTTTCAGGGCAGGCAAAACCTCGGCCCACCCGCGTGTTTTTAAGCCACAATCGGGATTCACCCAAACCTGTTCAGGATTGAGAACATCCAAAGCCTTACGCAGCAAGACCACCATTTCCTCGGTTTTGGGAATACGGGGGCTGTGAATGTCATAGACCCCTGGTCCAATGTCGTTGGGGTATTTGAATTCAATAAAGGCCGAAAGCAACGCCATGGCGGAGCGGGATGTTTCAATGGAAATCACATCCGCATCCATGTCGGCAATGGAATCCATGATATCATTGAATTCTGAATAGCACATATGGGTGTGGATTTGCGTTTTGTCCTCAACCCCTGCGGCGGAGATGCGGAATGCGCCCACAGCCCAGTTTAGGTAGGCCGTTTGATCCTCTTGGCGCAAAGGCAACCCCTCACGAATGGCGGGTTCGTCAATTTGGATGATTTTAATGCCCGCTTTTTCAAGGTCCATCACTTCATCCCGAATGGCCAGCGCGATCTGGTTACACGTAACAGAGCAAGGTTGATCATCCCGCACAAAAGACCACTGCAACATGGTGATGGGGCCTGTCAACATCCCCTTGACGGGGCGGGGACTGAGGGCCTGTGCATATGTGGTCCACTTCACCGTCATGGGCGCAGGACGGGACACATCCCCAAAAATCACGGGCGGCTTGACACAGCGTGACCCGTAACTTTGGACCCAACCATTTTTGGTAAACATAAAACCACTGAGTTGTTCACCAAAATACTCCACCATATCATTGCGTTCAAATTCCCCATGAACGGGCACATCAATGTCCAATTCATGCTGAATTTTCATGGCGCTTTGGATGCAGTCACCCAAAAAGTGATCATAGGATGCTTGGTTCATCTCCCCTTTGTTAAAGGCTGCCCGTGCGTGACGGATCTCTTTCGTTTGCGGGAAAGACCCGATGGTGGTGGTGGGCAATAAGGGCAGATTCAAATCCGCTTTTTGGGCCAAGCGACGCTTAGAAAACGGGTTGTTGCGGTTTTTCATGGCTTCTGTCAAAGCCGATACGCGCTGTTTAACCGCTGGATTATGAATGCGGGCCGAGGATTGACGTGACGCCACATCCGCCTGATTCTGGGCAAAAAACGCCGCATCTTTTTGGCCGTTTAGGGCGTTTCGCAAAGTGGCAACCTCCGTTAATTTTTGGGTGGCAAAGGACAGCCACGCTTTAACCTCGGCATCCAGCTTGGTTTCCTGATCCAAATCCACAGGGCTATGCAGCAAAGAACAGCTGGGGGCAACAATGATGTTTTCCGAACCCCGTGCGGCCACGAATGTCTCCGCCACAGCTAAGGCACGGCTTAGGTCTGTTTTCCAGATGTTGCGTCCATCGATCAATCCCAAAGATAAAGTTTTCCCTTTGGGTGCCTGCGCCAGCAGCGCATCGATATCTTCGGACCCACGCACCAGATCCACATGCAAACCAGCGCTGGGCAAAGACAAAGCCAAAGATAAATTGTCCCGCAGACCGCCGAAATAAGACGTCAGGATATAGCTTAATCCCTGATTGCCCAAAGTTTGATACGCTGTTTCAAAGGCCTTTTTCTCGTCTGCGGTCAGGTTTGTGGCCAGACAAGGCTCATCCAGCTGGATGGTGGTCACGCCCAGCGTTTGCAGTTTGGCAAAAATGGCTTTGTAGGCCTCCAGCAAGGGCACCAACAGATCCAGAGGCTTCAGGCTTGCGTCATAGGATTTTGACAGCATCAAATAGGACACAGGCCCCACCAACACGGGGCGGGTTTCGATACCTAGGGCTTTGGCTTCTTGGTATTCGTCAAAAATTTTGTTGGACGAGAGAGCAAACTGGGTCTTTTGTGTCAGCTCTGGCACAATATAATGATAGTTGGTGTCCATCCATTTGGTCATTTCCATGGCCACCACATCTTGGCCACCCTCTTGACGGCCCCGCGCCATGGCAAAATAGGTCTCATGATCCACAAGGCCGCCTTTGAACCCATAACGCTCTGGCACGGCCCCCAGCAAACAGGTCATATCTAACATGTGATCATACAGGGAAAAATCATTGCTAGGGATGATATCCATGCCCCGATCCCGTTGCAACGTCCAGTGGCGTGCGCGAAGATCCTTCGCCACACCCAAAAGGTCTTGCAAAGACGACGTTTTTTTCCAAAACGATTCCAAGACGAATTTTAATTCCCGATGAACGCCCACGCGGGGAAAACCAAGATTGGCAGCTAAAACCATAACACAATGCCCTCTGTTATAAAAAAACCTAGTATAAAGATTTCAGGGGCAATATGCAATTCTGTTTTTGAAGACATGGTTTTGAACGGTGATTTTGATCCCCCACAGACAGGTATATCTTGAGGCCCATCGAATAACGGTGCCCTAATAATACCGCAAATCCGTCACCTTGCCCCAAAACACCCGATATGCGAAAATCGTATAGCCGATAATACAGGGTAAAACCACCAAGGCCCCCACCAGCATAATCATAAGGGACTCCGTCGCGCTGGCTGCCTGCCATAGGGTCATGGATCCAGGAATGAGGTAGGGAAAAAAGCTATACGCCAACCCCAAAAAACAGAGGAGAAACATCACCACAGCCCCTGCAAAAGGAACCCAGCAGTATGTGTCATGGCCAGAGCGTTTTTGGGGAAAGGGTAAACGGCCCAAAAACCAACTGAGCCATAACACCACCACACCACTGATCACAGGCAGAGGCAACAGATAATACAAGGTGGGCAGATGAAACCACCGCGCAAAAATAGAGTCATTGATCATGGGGGTGGCAATGGACACCAAGGCAATGCCCATCGCCGTCATCCACAGCGTCGTTTTGGCGCAGGCCAAGGCTTTGGTTTGTAAGGCCGCTTCTGTTTTCATAATCAACCAGCAGGCCCCTATAAACCCATAACCACTCACCACGCACACCCCTGTGAGGCACGCAAAGGCCAAAGCCCCGAACGTATGCTGAAAGCCCATGATATAGGAACCCAACATGAAGCCTTGGGTAAAGGCGGTTAAGACAGAACCCACAAAAAACAAAGTATCCCAGCGCTCTTTTTTTGAATCTTTGACCTTGGCGCGAAAGTCAAAAGACACCCCCCGCAAAATCAACCCCAACAGCATCAGAGCCGTTGGCAAGTAAAGAGCGGTGAGAATCACCCCATGGGCCATGGGAAACGCCACCAGAAGCAGCCCCACCCCCATCACCAACCATGTTTCATTGGCATCCCAAAAAGGCCCTATAGAGGCGATCATCTGATCCTTTTCGGCTGATGTGCCCTTGGGTAACAGAATCCCCACCCCCAGATCATACCCATCCAAAATGACGTATAGCAAAATCGAGAGCCCCATCAAGCCAGCGAAAATCACAGGCAACCAATACGCTAAAGCTTGCGGGTCCATCAGAGAGCCTCCCCAGATTCTAGGATTTGTCGGCTGGCCGCCACACCAGGGCGGGTGCCGATGGGGGCACGATCGGGGCGATCGGGGGCCTCGTCCGCTCTGCGGGCCAAATAGAACAGCGTTTTCACATACGCCGCCACTAAGAAAACATAAACAGCGAGATACATCATCAATGTTGGCAGGATCATGGTGCTAGGAACATCGGAGGCCGCCTGATGGGTCGCCAATACCCCATACACCACCCAAGGCTGACGACCGATTTCCGTCACATACCACCCCGCAACGGTGCCGATCCATCCCGAAAAGGTCATGGGGACCAAGATTTTAATCAACCATGGCCTAGGGGTTTTCCCCTTGCGCAACTGCCAAACCCCCGCCCATGACATCGCCAGCATGGCCACCCCCACGAAGATCATCACGCGGAAAAACCAGAACACTTGAGGCACGGGGGGATGCGTTTCAAAGTCATTCAGCCCCTTAATTTCCCCATGCAAATCATGGGTTAAAATCAGACTGCTTAAATACGGAATCCCGATGGCGTAATCATTGCTACGGGTCTGGGTGTTGGGCACAGCAAACAGCAGAAAGGGTGCACCCCGCTGGGTTTCCCAGACCCCCTCAATGGCGGCAATTTTTTCGGGTTGATGCCTCAGGGTGTTCAGACCCAAAAGATCGCCCCCCACAATCTGTAGGGGAATCAGCACGGCCCCCACCACCAAGCCCGTCTTGAGGGCCGCCATAACGTCTGGGCCCCTTTGGCCCCGCTTGTAACGATAGGCGGCCAAGCCCGCGACCAGAAACGATGCCGTCAACCCAGAGGCCATCAGCATATGGGCCAAACGATAGCCCATGGAGGGATTGAAGATAATCTCCAGCCAGTTCGTGGCAAAAGCCTGCCCTTGACGCATTTCAAAACCAACGGGGGTTTGCATCCAAGAATTCAGCACCATGATCCAAAATGCGGACATCGTCGTTCCCACAGCCACCAAGACTGTGGCAAGGGTATGAACACGGTTGGACACGCGACCCCATCCAAACAGCATGATGCCCAGAAAGGTGGCCTCTAAGAAAAAGGCCGTGAGCACCTCAAAGGCCAGCAGCGGCCCCGCAATGTTCCCCACCGTTTCCATGAACCCCGGCCAGTTGGTCCCAAACTGAAAGGACATGGTAATCCCACTCACCACACCCAAGGCAAAAGACAGTGCAAAGACTTTCACATACAGCCGGTAAACGGCCATCCAGTGCTCGGCCCCCGTGGCATTGTATTTTAATTTGAAAAACAAAAGAAACCACCCCAAAGCAATCGTTATACTGGGGAATAAAATATGAAAGGTAATGTTTGCCGCAAACTGAATGCGGGCCAAAAGGACGGGATCAAGATCAAACATGATCAGCTCATCTAAAT
>CANGYP010000046.1 GCA_947458235.1 Alphaproteobacteria bacterium | reverse complement strand
CCCCGCGGATCCGGCAAGGATAACAACGATTCTGCTAAACTTTTTTTCACCCTTGACCCCATGGTGCACCCCCTTTTTTTTGCACCAATTCTAACCTACCTTTTTCCAAAAACACAAATCATTAATGGATTTTTGTTGAATGACCCTGATGGAAACCCACTGACCCTACCGTTCGTGACCAGTCCAGTTGTTGCTGCTGCAACCGCCTTGGCAGGATACCTTGGGTTTAACCCCGAGGTTGACAGCCTTGATGGGGCAAACGGAGCGTTTATGCTTCAGCCTCCCTCTGGTGAAAGCTTCTCGGTTCCAGAAGGGTTTGTGCCGTCTGAGTTGCCTAGCAATATCCCCAACCCCACGGTTGAGGTGATTATCTCCCATGAATCTCAACGGCTTGCATTCCTAACGCCTTTCCCTGCTTGGGATGGCAATGACTTTATCCAAATTCCTGTCTTGATGAAAACCCGTGGAAAAAACACCACGGACCACATTAGCCAAGCTGGAAAGTGGTTGCAATTCCGTGGGCACCTTGAAAATATCAGCCGCAACTATTGCCTCGGCTCCACAAACGCTTTCCTTGACGGGGAAGTTGGTGTGGTTGAGCTTGATGGTCAACGGGTGCAACCCTGGGAAGGCGGCCTTGCGCTTGCTGAACAGGGATG
The DNA here is from genome assembly GCA_947458235.1 of Alphaproteobacteria bacterium. Lineage (GTDB taxonomy): Bacteria > Pseudomonadota > Alphaproteobacteria > JAJTHO01 > CANGYM01 > CANGYM01. Next base: position 10,479 of record CANGYP010000046.1, on the reverse strand, counting down.
GTGCATCGTTGGAGACGATAATGATGGGGAAGGTTCTTCCCGTGAACATGCCGCAATGGAACAGGTGTTTCTTGGCGGTAAGTTTAAGTTGTGCAAATCGTACGCACGGCTTCACGAGGCAAATCTGAAGAAACAAGGATTGCTCCCCTTAACGTTCGTTAATCCCACAAACTATGACTTGATCCGTAAAGGTGACAAGATCAGTGTTTTAGGGCTAGCGACAATCACGCAGGGGATTGCACTAAACGCTGTTCTTCATCACCAAGATGGTTCTACCGATACGATCAGCGTGAATCACAATCTTTCTTCTCTGGAAATTGAGTGGTTCAAGGCTGGCTCGTCAGTAAACTGGATCGCTAATCGCGCAGCCTAAACAGGCTTAAATTAACATAAGGGGGACAAACATTGTTTGTTCCCCCTTTTTTTTACCCCCCATTTTTTTTCATCCCCCCCCCGATTTTGTGACATTGGTCACATATTCCTGCGGCGCAGCGCGTTAGGGTTGTGGGTATGAACCCTACAGCAAATCTTTGCCTGTTAAGAAGTGACCCATTGTTTGGGATGCTTCGTGTTACCTATGCCCTTTTGAATTTTTTCAGGGGATTGTTGAACATATTAACGGTGGAGGTTTGGTGGGGGGGATTGCAAAATGTCCTTTCGTTTTTTTCTGAAAAAATCATGGCTAATATCAATCCAATCGCCTATATCATCGGCGATGATACCGTTGCTAAAGTTGGAAAGATGATCCGTAATCATCTTAATATCCCTTGCACTTTAATCGATCTTTCCGTTGAAAATCGTCTTTCTACTGAAGATGGTTGCATCGAAGAAGCCGTTGATGCAATTAAACTTTGCGGCACAGGTTTCAAGGAAAGTACCGCGTCTGATGATGTCCGGATTAAAGCAAAAAAAATGAAATCTGCAAACATTTTATTGCGTCCCGCAATGGGCGGCTATGGAATGGCTCGGATTTTATTAAATCCAAAAACATACCAAAAGCCCTGCGGAGTGTTCCGTTATGGACACGGTGGGATTTATGATGTGAAATCACACAAAATCGAAAATTATCCTCAAGAGCATGCGCTCGCAGGAGAGGAATATATCGTTGAGCAGATTGAAACTAACTTGTCTGGATTAATCCTGGCCGCTGACAAAGCCGCGGAAATCGCCCAAGAATATGGTTTCAAATTGTTTATAGCCTCTAAATGGACTATCGCTCCTTTTGAAAAAATCTTTATGGATCGTGTAACGTCCTACTGGAGTGAAAAACAAATCTCCTACGAAAAGCGACTTACGGATACTATGATGGCTAATCTTCCACCCAATACTATGGGTGATGGGGAGTTTTTAGTCTTCTTCCTTAATGAGGCAGGCGATAGTGGATCAGATGTTATCGATGTTCAGGATGGATCCCGTTCAATGACTAGTACGGTGTACTGTCGGGGCGGCTTCTGTTATGAGGAGTTGCCAGGTGGTACAGCGCCAACCTTGTTAAATACTGATCTCTGCGGGGAAAATTTCTTTAACCCCTATGGCTCTATTAACGGTATGGTTTCTAGTGTGATTACCGTAAACCCTGCTGCTAAAGTATGGGGAGCAGATGTTTCCTCTAAGGCTAAAAAATATTTGGCCGAAACTCCTAATGAGCGATCCACCGAGAAAATGATTTCAGTTTTACCTGAATTTTATTTGGTGTAGCCCGTTTTCTCTAAATCTCTAACTAATCTAATCCCCCCCCGCTTGCGGTGTGGGGGATTTTTTTTCCCCCATGCATAGGCAGGGAAGCGCCGCCATGAACGGCCATCGCTGGCCTTTTCCGCCGCTCTCAAAGGATGTTGCACTTCGCGTTAGACACCGCGCCCCCTGATAAGCATTCCCAAACCGTTGCCTTTTCCCCCCAAACGGTTTACACAAAAAGGGCCTGTTGTTTGTTGAGGATGGCCCCCGCTATGCACTATGAAGAATTCCACCGCATCAAACGGTTACAACCCTATGTTTTTGCAGAGGTCAACCGCCTGAAACTGGCGGCCCGCCAGCGGGGGGCGGATATTGTTGATTTTGGGATGGGCAATCCTGACAGCCCCATGCCCCCCCACGTTGTGGAAAAGATGATGGAAGTCATTGCGGATCCCAAAACCCACGGATATTCCGTATCTAAAGGGATTAAGGGCCTGCGTCGGGCCCAAGTGGCCTATTACCAGCGGCGCTTTGGGGTGACGTTGGACGAAGATCAGGACGTGGTCGTCACCATCGGCTCCAAAGAGGGCATCGCCAATCTGGCCCAAGCCATGACCAGTCCGGGAGACATTATTCTGGTGCCCAGCCCCAGCTATCCCATTCACCCCTATGGCTTTATGATTGCTGGTGGCGCCCTGCGGTATTTGGTGGTGCCCTTTGATTCCCCCAGCTATACTGATGTTTTTATGGACCAACTGTCCCGCGCCGTGCAGTTCAGCGTGCCCAAGCCCTTGCTGTTGGTTCTGAGTTACCCCTGCAACCCCACCGCGCAGGTGGTGGATTTAGACTTTTACAAAGAGGTCGTGGCCTTTTGTCGCAAACATGGGATTTATATTTTGTCCGATCTGGCCTACGCCGAGATTTACTTTGACGATAACAATCCCCCCCCATCGGTGTTGCAGGTGGAAGGGGCCATGGAGATTGCCATCGAGTTCACCAGTATGAGCAAAACCTACTCCATGGCGGGCTGCCGTATCGGGTTTGCGGTGGGCAATCGCCATTTGATTGCATCGCTGGCGCGGATTAAATCCTATGTGGATTATGGGGCGTTTACGCCCATTCAGGTGGCCGCCGCCACCGCCCTGAACGGTCCCCAAGATTGCGTCACCCAGATTCGGGCCCTGTACAAAGAACGGCGGGATGTGTTGATTTCGGGCCTAAAGCAAGCGGGATGGGATGTGCCCGTGCCCGAGGCCAGTATGTTCGCTTGGGCCCCTATCCCCGAAAGCCATCGCCATTTGGGATCGGTGGCCTTTGCCAAGGACTTGCTGGAACATGCCGAGGTTGCCGTGGCCCCCGGTCTGGGCTTTGGCGAACATGGCGAGGGCTATGTCCGCATCGGTCTGGTGGAAAACGTCCACCGCATCCGCCAAGCCACCCGCAACATCAAACAGTATCTGAGAGCCGCGACATTATCATGAGAACGGTTATAGTATTTCCACTTTATTCCCGCACTGGCCTGCGAACGGCGCCTAGCGTCGCTCACCTAGATTGACTAGGGCGTGTCATCCTTTAAGCGAGAAAGATGGATTTTTTGGCTCTTTGTTCTTTCCATAACAACAAAAAAAAACAATGCGCTGTGACCTGTGGTGGGGGGGGGGGGGGTGGAAAGGACTTTTTGGGTGGATCCTCACCCTTTTTTCATAGTTTTGGCCTTGGCCGCAATAAAGTCCATCAGGGCCAGCAACACCCCAGAAATCACAAACACCAAGTGAATCACGATCATGGTTTTGATGGATTCTGCCGTGCTTTTGTTCACATCCATAAAAACCTTCAGTAAATGAATCCCCGAAATGGCCACGATAGAGGCCACCAGTTTCATTTTCAGCTGGGAAAAATCCACCGATCCGAACCATGCGGGCACGTCTTTGTGATCCCCAATCTCTAGACGGGACACAAAGTTTTCATAGCCTGATAAAATCACAATCAACACCAAATTCGCCGCCAAAGACAGGTCAATCAACGTCAAAGCCCCCAAAATAGCATCATTTTGGGTCATCACGGGGATTTTTTCCACCAGCAGCAAAAACTCCTTGCCAAAACTGATCAGCAGGATCATCAAACACAAACACAGCCCCACATACATGGGGGCCATCAGCCAACGGCTGGCAAACAGGCCCTGTTCTAACCACTTTTCCACAGTCGGACCCCCAGCCGCATTAAGAGGCATGGGCCACAGCCTGACTTTCGGCTTCTTCGATGGATTTTGCCACGTTCACCAGAATGGACACCGCCACGTCCGCATGCAACACCACCGTATAGGGGTGCACGCCAATGGTTTTCATGGGGCGATCAAACAAAATCTGGCTTTTTTCTAGGGTAAAGCCGTTTTCCTTCAGCGCGTTCAACAAATCTGTGGTGGAAACACCGCCGTAGAGCTGCCCGCTTTCGCCCGCGCGACGAATCAAGGTGATACGGAATCCATCCAAAGCCTTGGCCAGATTCTGGGCGGCGGCTTTGCGGTCTTGGTCCTGTTGCTGCAACTGGGCCTTGCGGTCTGCAAAGGCCACGATGTTGCCCTTGCTGGCAGGCACGGCCAAACCACGGGGCAACAGGAAGTTGCGGGCGTATCCCGTTTTCACCGTCACAACATCGCCCAATTTTCCCAATTTGCGAATATTTTCCTGTAATAAAACCTGCATACTGTCCTTTAGCCTTTCTCTTTTGGATACACATCGCGACGCATGGACACGATGGGGTCCATCAACCCTACCATAGCCACCACATAAATCAATAACGGAATAAACAAAAACGCGCCATAAAACAAGGGAATTAAAAACCGCCGTTTGTCCGCCATTTGATGAAACACCCCCGCACCATTCAGGAAAAATCCCGCCAATGCCACCAACAAAACATTGTTCAGCAAAGAAAATATGTCCTGCGGCAACACGAACACATCCCGCGTATGCAACATCAACACTACCCCCAAAGCAAACACCACCCCCACCAACCAGCGGGGCAGGCGAAACCATGCCATTTTCATTTGGGGGGCTGGGATTCCCGTGATTTTGGACCACAAACGCACCGCCACCACCGCATTGATACAAAAGCCCACCAACCACCCCAAAGCCGATAGCCCTGGCATGGCCGCCGCCAACTGGCTGGCAATATCGGGGCCCCAAGCCTGTTGAAGCGTTTTTAGGGTTTGGGGATCGGCTTGTCCTACGGCCTGCAGGGTGTCCTCTAACATCACCTGAACCGCTTGGGCATCCAGCAAAACGGTTATGGTGATGGTCAACACCATGGCATACAGAGTCATGCTGCCCGTGATGGCCCCTTGCAAGACAATGGGGGGCGGCAAATTCAAGGGGAAGGGATGATCCCGCAAATACTGGGGGATGCTATACGCCATATGCACAAAAAAAGCGGCTGGCACCGTGTTCTCTGCGAAAAACAAGATGGACATATGGGCCGTGGGGACATCGGGCAATGATAGGCCGAACCCCTGCGCCACTGCCACCCCCAATGCCGCCAAAACCCCTGCCCCCACACCATAAAGCCAGCCATACCCCAAACCAGCCACCAACAAAGGCAACACATCAAACAACGAAAACACCACCGCCGGAAATGCAGGCAAAAATGAGGGAGACACAAAAAACACCGCCGAGACCAGCGCACACCCCATCATGGCGGTCAAAGCATGAGGACGGGGAAAAGGGGAAGATGGGGTCATGGGGGGGGCGCTTAAGGGGTTTTTCTTTTTTTATGTCATTGAAGAGGGGATAAGGAAAGGCTGCGGGGAGGGACGGTTTTCTTTTGAGGTCAAGGGGCGAGGCGGGAAAAATACCGCACCGAAGACCGCGACGCGGGCTGAGGGAGAATGATTTTTTTCGCCTCGGCGAAGCGTACCCCTTGAGGTCAAAAGAAAAATGTGAGGGTGGGGAGCAGCCTTGGAACCCCCGAGGTCAAAGCGCTTTTTCCCGGAATTGTTCACAGGAAAAAGCATGATGTGCACAGGGGATCTCTCTTTAACGATATGTCTGGGACGCGTCGTGCCAACAAACGCTTTATTGAACAACGTACGGCATCAGACCCAAGTAACGGGCGCGTTTGATGGCGTTGGCCAGATCGCGCTGTTTTTTTTGGGACACGGTGCCGATACGGCTAGGGACAATTTTGCCACGCTCGGACACATAACGCTCCAGAAGGGGGATGTCCTTGTAATCAATCACAGGGGCGTTTTCACCAGAAAAGGGGCATGATTTCGGACGACGAAACATGGAACGACGCATGGCACCGCCTTGGGCGTTTTTGTCTTTGTCCTTGTCTTTGTCACGACCTCGACGATTATTCTGCATCTTCTGACTCCGTTACAGGTTTGGCTGTGGGACGATACCCCTGATCCGACACCGCAGAACGGGGAGCGGCGCCAAAGCGGCGGGAGTGTTCGTCTTTGTTTTTCATCATGGCGGTTTCACCCTCAATAAATTTATCCACGCGCACAAACAGACTGCGCAGAACATCGTCGTGAATGCGCAAACGGCGATTCAGCTCGTCAACGGCCACAGAGGGGGCATCAATTTCAAAATAAAGGTAATGGGCTTTTTTGTTTTTGTTGATTTTATAGGCCAACTGGCGGCTGCCCCATGATTCTTTTTTCAAAACCTGCCCATGTTCCGTGGTTAAGCAGTCCACAATGGCCGCATCCAAGGCCTCCACTTGCGTGGAAGACAGCTCTTGACGTCCCAAAACAACACATTCGTATAAAGGCATAGCAACTCAAAAATTTATGTCATCATCAAAGAAACAGATTTCCCGTAGGCAACCTGAAAGCAGAGACTATAAAGATTTCCCCAAAACGTGCAAGATTTTTTTTGAACAACACATGCGCCCTCTTGCCAAATTCTTTGGGGGGGACTAGAGTGGACTAAGAATGCAGCCAAAGGAGCCCGTTATGGCAAAAACATTCCCCTATAGTCGCGATACATTGCTATCGTTTTACAAAGATATGGTGGCCATTCGACGGTTTGAAGAACGGGCTGGGCAATTATATGGTATGGGCCTGATCGGGGGATTCTGTCACCTGTATATTGGACAGGAGGGTGTTGTTGTGGGCATGCAGGCGGCCTTAACCCCTGAAGATGCCATCATCACCAGTTACCGCGATCATGGTCATATGCTGGCTTGCGGCATGGATCCCAAAGGGGTTATGGCGGAGCTAACTGGACGACGTGATGGCTATTCCCGTGGGAAAGGCGGATCCATGCACATGTTTTCGCGGGAAAAGAATTTCTTTGGCGGCCACGGCATTGTGGGGGCGCAGGTACCTCTTGGGACGGGTATTGCGTTTAATTATCAATACCGCAAACAAAATAACGTATGTGTGACCTATCTGGGCGATGGCGCGGTGAATCAGGGACAAGTTTACGAGTCCTTTAATATGGCCAGCCTATGGAAATTGCCCGTGATTTATGTTATTGAAAACAATCAGTATGGTATGGGGACGTCGGTGGCACGCGCCAGCAGCACCACCGATTTGTACCGGCGCGGGGCGGGCTTTGACATTCCTGGGCGGGCCGTGGATGGCATGAACATTTTGACGGTGTACGAAGCCGCCAAGGAAGCCGTAGCCCACTGCAAAAGCGGTAAAGGCCCTATCATTCTTGAGATGAAAACCTATCGTTACCGTGGCCATTCCATGTCTGATCCTGCTAAATATCGCACCAAAGAAGAATTGGACAGCATGAAGGAAAAGCACGATGTTATCGAAACCTTGCGTGCCGTCATGCTCCAGCAAGGCATCACCGAGGCTGATCTGGCCGCTATTGATAAAGACATCAAAGAGATCATGGTTGAGGCTGTGACCTTTGCCAAAGAAAGCCCCGAGCCTGATCCGTCTGAACTCTGGACCGATATTCTGGTGGCCTGAGATATGTCCATCTGTCTAACCGTTTCTGGGGAACCCATGACCGTGCCGCAGGATGTGGATACGTTGGCTGCCTTATTACATCACCTGAATCATGATCCCACCCAAGGCCTCGCCATGGCGCACCAAGGCGTGGTGGTCCCCCGCTGTGCATGGGCAACAACTCTTTTAACCTCTGGCGATGCGGTGGAAATTGTGCGCCCCGTGTTTGGGGGGTGATCCCTGTCCTGTTTAACACCAAAAGGAAATGTTTATGAATTTGAATGCCTTAACGGTTGGAAAAAATCCGCCAGAGATTGTCAATGTGGTGATTGAAATTGCCCAAGGCTCTGGTGCAGTGAAGTATGAGATTGACAAGGATTCTGGCGCCCTGATCGTGGATCGTTTTTTGGGCACGGCCATGTATTATCCAGCCAATTATGGTTTTATTCCCCACACCTTGGGCGGAGATGGGGACCCTCTGGATGTGTTGGTGTTGACACAGGCCCCGTTGTTGGCGGGCTCTGTGATTGCCTCCCGTTTGGTGGGGGTATTGCAGATGGAGGATGAAAAAGGAATCGATGAAAAACTCATCGCCGTTCCCACCACCAAGCTGACCCCCCTGTATGATTCTATCAAAACCCATGCCGATTTGCCCCCGTTGTTTTGTCAGCAGGTGCAGCATTTCTTTGAACATTACAAAGACCTAGAAAAAGGCAAATGGGTGAAAATCTTGTCATGGGATGGTCCCGAAGTCGCCCATACCTTGGTTTTGGAGGCCATGGATCGCTTTCAGAAAGCAGCGTGATCAACGGGGGGGCAGACACAGGTAAAACAACACCCTCGCGCCATACCCCGACGCAAAATCGCCAAGGCGCCTCTAAAAAGCTGCGCCTCTAAAAAGGCGCGCCTCTAACCCCCTAGGGCTGTTAATGTCTCACTAAACTTTTCTCATACCGTCATTGCGAGCCTCTGGGGGAAGCGCGGCAATCCAGTTTTCTCGATCGTGGCATTTCTGGATTGCTTCGCTACGCTCGCAATGACGAATATTTGGTATAAGCCCTCAGGAGAAATGAACAGCCCTGTCTCACTCCCCCCCCATGTGCCATCCCCGCGAAAGCGGGACGCCGAAGGTAGGCGGAGCCAATCCATAAAAATCAACACCATGGATTCCCCCTTTCGCGGGGGTGATAAGGTTAATAGAGGTGCCCGCCTATAATTTTGGGAGGCCGCCCGATAACACGGCCGCAAAGCCAATACGGCATTAACGATTCTGAACAAGTTGGGCCGTATCCACTTTGCCTTGGGCAGCCATTTGCATTTCGACTTTGGCAACGACTTGGCGGAAACGTTTCATTTCTACCGCAGACAGCTTTTCACTGGTGGGCAGCTTCACGCTTTGTGGGTTGACTTGCATGCCATTTTTCAAAATCTCATAGTGCAGGTGGGGGCCTGTGGATCGGCCCGTGGATCCAATAAAGGCCACCAGCTGGCCCTGCTTGACAGTTTGCCCCACCCGCAGTCCTTTAGGAAAGTTGTGGATGTGGGCATAGGCCGTTGCAAAGGTATCATTATGCTTGATTTTCAGGTAGTTCCCGTAGGCGCCAAAACGTCCCATATACACAATGCGTCCATTCCCTGCGGCCCGAATGGGGGTCCCCCGAGGGGCGGCAAAGTCAATACCTTTGTGCATTTTTGAATATCCCAAGATCGGATGCATCCGCATACCAAAAGACGAAGAGATTCTGACCCCATCCACAGGGGTTTTTAACAACGCTTTGCGGGTGGAACTCCCATCGCGAAAATAAAAGGATGTTGTTCCATCCTTGGTTTTATGAGCATAAATCCGCAAAAACCGATCGTTCAAACGCATGGACGCATAGGCGATATTGCGGCTGGATAGAACCTTTTTGTTGGTGTCCTGAACCGTTTCATAGAATACGCTGAAAGTGTTGCCCTCTTTGACTTCGCGCTGAAAGTCCACATCATAACTGAAGGCTCGGATCATTTCGATCAGAATGTTGGTGGGAACCCCCGATTGGTTGGCCGCATCAAACAAACTGGTGGTGATCCGACTTTCTTTGTAAACCATGGTGGTTATTGAGGGCACTGAAATCAGATCCGCAACAAAATCCTGCCCCACGCGCTTGAGCAACACCAGATGGGTGGGATCTGCAAGTAAATAAAGCCCCCTGAAAACAGGCTTTCCCTCTAAAGGATATAGGAAATGAACATCTTGGCCCACTTTCAAATCACGGGTGTCCCATAAACGGCGGACAGCTTGGGACGCATCATGCACCTGAGAAGAAGAAAGCCCACGCTGCGTAAGCAGCTTGGCAAAGGTATCTCCAGAAGAGACCGTATACGTCTCTTCTTTGTGTTGACATAAGTATGACCAGATGTTGTGCCCCCTGAAAGAGGCCGAAGGTTGGCCCGCCTGACGTTCTTCACAGGTTTTGGGACGCTGGGCTTCAACAACAACGGGTATGGATACCGAAGATGATGTATCTTTTATGTCGGCCACTTCGGGTTCTTGATGCAGCAAGGCAGCCACCGCAAAAATTGCCGCAGGAACAAACAGGAAAAAGCCAAGACCAAGTTTTTTCATAAAGGAAGGGTTTCTCTTAGCAGAGCTAAGATATACCGATATACGGGTCATCATGTAAAGCCTAAAATGATCTGCGTTAAAAAATGATGAAAATTAAGATTATATCCTATCACTTTTTCAAAAAAATACAAATTCAAAAACGGCGGTTTCCAAAACGAAGTGCAACACTTCATCAGGGATTGGAATGATGGATTGTTTTATGGTTGATGGCAGGTAGGCGGGTTTGGGACTGGGTCAAGGGCTGGAGCGTAAGCGGAAGCCGCGCTTTGCGCGGGGCGAAGCCCCCTTG
>CANGYP010000045.1 GCA_947458235.1 Alphaproteobacteria bacterium | reverse complement strand
TTTCTGGGGGATATCAAGGGGTACGCTTCGCCTCGCACAAAAAAAGCCGCCCCTGCGGGGCTTGACCTACGGTCACTTTTTTTGCGTCTCGCCCCTTGACATCCCCCAGAAACCTGCTGCCCCACCCCGCCTTTTCCTTCCTTTATGCTCAGAAATGAACAGCCCTGCCCTACCCATCCAGCCGCTTGATTTTTAGGGTGTTGTTTTGAATGAAGGTATAGGGGGGGTGCATGTCCTGAGTGTCCAGCACAAACGCAGGGGATTCCTGCAAAAACTCTTGGACTGCGCGGTGGGGGTTGTCTGTTTCCCAGCGGGGTTTGCCGTTCGGGACGTGGGCCATATCCTTGAGAGCCCCATCCATCACCATCACAAAGCTGCCCACGGTGACAAGGGGGCCATACAGTCGTAGCTCTTTCAGGACATGATCATAGCGGTGGCTGCTGTCCAGAACCACACACACGCGCTGCCAGTCTTGGGGCTGGGTGTGTGCCCGAAGTATGGGCAGGATGGCGGGATCCGTGCTGTCTCCCTGAATCACTGTGATGTGGGGGCCTAGAATGGGATGGGCGGCTAGGGCCTGCATCTGTTGAGGCCGCAGGGTTTTTTCAATCCCCACCACCCTAGCCCCGCCGTAGACCAAAGCCAAATGGGCATACATAGCCATGGACCCCCCGCCCGATACCCCTGTTTCGATGATGAGGGTGGGCTGCTCTTGCGTAATGAGGTTTTGCATACGCATCACATCTTGGGGAAATTGAATCAGGGGAAACCCCATCCACGACTGGGCAAAAGGATATCCCACTGACCATCCCACCTGCATCCATAGCTGGGATAGGGCGTCAAACCCCTCTGGACTGTACAGGGGGATGGGGTGGCCGTTGTGATCCAGAAACGGCATATCCTCAGGCTTGACAGGCATACAAGGCTATGGCGGCGGCGTTGGAAACATTCAGGCTGGGAAAATGGGGATTGGTGGGCAAGCGCACCACAATATCCGCGTGGTTGATGAGGTTGGGGCGCAGGCCCTTTCCCTCTGCCCCCATCATCAAAACCTTTTTGGCCCCCAAACGGGCGGGATCAAAGGTATCTTTTCCGGCAGAATCAAAGGCAATGGTCCAAAAATCCGTCTGTTTTAGATCATCCAAGGCGCGGGATAAATTGACGACGGACACAATGGGGATGTGATCCAAGCCTCCGCTGGCACTTTTGGCCAGAACACCGCCCTCGGACGGGCTGTGGCGGGACTGTACGATGATGGCATCGGCGGAAAAGGCCGCCGCCGTCCGCACAATGGCCCCAAAATTGTGGGGGTCCGTCACCTGATCCAGCATCAGGAATAATGAGGCCTCGGGCAAGAGATCTTCCAGATCGGGTTGATCTAGGGGGAAAACCTCCGCCGCAATGCCCTGATGCACACCATCAGCCGTTTTACGGTTTAAATCTTGGGTCGAGGCCAGCCGCACATAACGCAGATCAATCCACTGATGGGCCCCTTCGTCTTGCAGGCGGTCTTTAGCATTTTCGTTGACCCAAACTTGATTCACCGTACGGTTGGGATTTTGCAGGGCTGCCAAAACTGTGTGCCAACCATAGAGGGTATAGGGCTTGCTCATAACACCATCATCATCCATCGGCTTGAGATGCTGTGACTATAGGGCTTTGGTCAGAGTCTTTCAAGACAAAGGGTTGGCCAAAGGGGTGGCGCCACAACGGGTTTCTAAGCCCCAACAGGGTGTTTTTACGGATGAAAAAAAATCGATAATACCGCTGAAAGCACCGTGAAAACCAGCATCACCACCGCCAAAACCAAGATTTCCATAAGAATAACCCTTTCGGGGTTCAAAAATGACTATAAAAATCAAAAAACACCCTTTGGTGGCGTTTAGCATTCTATAATAGTTTCAAGCAATATAGATCTGATTATAGGGGATAGGCGTGAATAATGTCTTAACACTGCCCCTGATATTCCCGCGCAAGTTGTATATAGTTTTTTGCGGACGTAGAAATAAAAGCTGTTTCCTGTGGGGTGAGGGGTCGCATACACCGTGCGGGTGTACCTGCCCATAGCTCCCCCGTTTTTACGATTTTGCCTGGGGGGATCAGGGCTCCAGCAGCCACATAGGCCCCTGTTTCCACCACCGCACCATCCAAAATGCATGCTTTCATACCCACAAAACAATGATCTTGCAGAACACATCCATGCAGAGTCACACTATGCCCCACCGTCACCCCCTGACCAATCACGGTGGGATGGGTTTTGCGCGTTACATGCACACAGCTGTTATCTTGAATGTTGGTGCCAGACCCAATGCAGATAGAGTGCACATCTCCCCTGATGGTGACATGAAACCACAGGCTAGCCTCATCGCCAATCTCAACATCCCCAATCACAACCGCCGTGGGGGCGATAAAGGCAGTGGAGGCAACGCGGGGGCTTTGATGACGATAGGGATACAAAGAACGCATACATGGACCCATTCTAGTTTGTGTCATAAGGTATAGCATACTTGAAACCCAACGCCTTAAAACTTTTCTGGGCACATCTAGGGCGTGTCATCATTTGCTCAAAAGCGGCTTTTCCCGTATGCTGGGCTGCGAATCCTGCCAAAAAACAGTCAATATACGTCCAGTATATCGACCATTTTTTGCCAGTTTCTCGCTTCAGCATCCAGAAAAATCCATCTTTCTCGCTTAAATGATGACACGCCCTAAAAACCTCAGTTTTTCGTCATTGCGAGGAGCAACGCGACGAAGCAATCTAGGGTTTCCTCGCGCTGAAGCCTTTCTGGATTGCTTCGCTACGCTCGCAATGACGGTTAATAGATGTGCCCTTCTCTTAATTTATTCGTGATTTTGCTTGGCGTGTTTGGGGCCGTGTTGGCTTGCCCCCCCCACCTTGCCCTTTCTTTTCATGGGCCCTATTCAAAAAACAGGGTAGATGACGAAAACTGGAGGCGCGCAGAGGGGCCCTCACTATTTATATTGATTTGTATTGATAAGGAGATTGAACTATGTCAAAACCCACCAAACCCAAACTCAGCCGCCAAGATTTGATGGCGTTTTTTCAGGATATTATACAGGGAAATGCGGGGGGCGGTGACGGCGTTCCCAGCATGGAACAGCGGATGAAGGCCGCCGTGACGTTCATGGCCCTGCTGGACAAGCAGCCAGAGGAAGAAGACGGCGTGCTGACCTTTAAAGTAACCCACCAGCAGGTTCAGGAGATGCAAGATACCTTGCATCACAGCTGGAAGCACGCTCTGAAACAAGCCCTGCATTATCAAAAAAAACGGGATGGGGGGCACCGGCAATCGCATTAGAATCTAGGGGCGCTCCCCACACCCTTGCCATCCCCCCGCGTTGCCCTTATAAAAGACGCGTGAGACAACAGCCGAGGACTATATGCCCAAACGAGAGGATATTGCGTCGATTCTGATCATTGGGGCGGGGCCCATTGTGATCGGTCAGGCGTGTGAATTTGATTATTCGGGAACGCAGGCGTGTCGGGCCTTGCGGGACGAGGGATACCGCGTGATTCTGATCAATTCCAACCCTGCCACCATTATGACGGACCCTTCCTCCGCCGATGCGGTGTATATTGAGCCCATCACCCCAGACTTCGTCACCCAAATCATTGCCAAGGAACGCCCCGATGCCTTGCTGCCCACCATGGGGGGGCAGACGGCCTTGAACACAGCGCTGGCTTTGGAAAAAGCGGGTGTTTTGAAACAGTATAATGTGGAACTGATTGGGGCCAACGCCGAAAGCATCGAACGCGCCGAAGATCGCCTGAAATTCCGCAATATCATGGACACCTTGGGTCTGGAAAGCCCCAAAAGTCAATTGGTGCGCTCCCTCAGCGAGGCACGAGAGGCTCTGTCTTTGGTGGGGCTGCCCGCCATCATTCGCCCGTCCTTCACCTTGGCGGGAACGGGCGGTGGCATTGCGTACAACAGCGAAGAGTTTGACGCCATCGTGGGCAACGGCCTGAAACTTTCCCCCGTGGGGGAGGTGTTGGTGGAGGAATCCGTGTTGGGCTGGAAAGAATACGAAATGGAGGTCGTGCGCGACCGCGCCGATAACGCCATCATCGTGTGTTCCATCGAAAACATCGACCCCATGGGCATTCACACGGGGGACAGCATCACCGTGGCGCCAGCGTTGACCTTAACGGATAAGGAATATCAGAAAATGCGGGATGCCTCCATCGCCGTTTTGCGGGCCATTGGGGTGGAAACGGGGGGATCCAACGTGCAATTTGCGGTGAATCCCGAAACGGGCCGTCAGGTGGTGATTGAAATGAACCCCCGCGTGTCGCGCTCTTCGGCTTTGGCGTCCAAGGCCACGGGATTCCCCATTGCGAAAATTGCGGCCAAGCTGGCCGTGGGCTATACGCTGGATGAACTGCAAAACGACATCACCCGCACCACACCCGCGGCGTTTGAGCCCACCCTTGATTATGTAGTCACCAAAATTCCCCGCTTTGCCTTTGAAAAATTCCCCGGCACCACCCATCATCTAACCACCGCCATGAAGTCCGTGGGCGAAGTCATGGGGCTGGGCCGCAACATGAAGGAATCGTTGCAAAAGGCCCTCGCCTCGTTGGAAACGGGTTTAACGGGATTTGACACCCCCAAAGGCGCTGACTCTGTGGATACCGAGGCCCTGCGGCGCAAGCTGGCGGAACCCCTGCCTGAGCGCTTGTTGTGGGTGGCGGAGGGGCTGCGGCGCGGCCTGACGCCAGAGGATATTCACACCATCACCAAAATCGACCTGTGGTACCTGCGCCAGATTGCGGAGATTGTCGATACGGAAAATGCGCTGAAGGGCACAACCGCCTCGGCCCTCTCTGCCGAAGATTGGCTATCTTTAAAGCGCGATGGGTTTACCGATGCCCGTTTGGGGGGGCTGCTGGGCGTGTCTGCGGATGTGATCAAACAGCACCGCACCGCTGCATCGGCGGTGTATAAACGGGTGGATACCTGCGCGGCGGAGTTTGCCGCCAGCACGGCCTATATGTACAGCACCTACGAAGCGGCGGGGCAGGGCCTGACGATTCCATCCTGTGAAGCCAACGTGTCCAACAAAACCAAAATCGTGATCCTAGGCGGTGGCCCCAACCGCATTGGTCAGGGGATTGAGTTTGATTATTGCTGCGTTCACGCCGTTTTGGCCACGCGGGCCTTGGGTCACGAGGCCATTATGGTCAATTGCAACCCCGAAACCGTGTCCACCGATTATGATTTGTCGGATCGGTTGTATTTTGAACCCCTCACTGCGGAACACGTCATTCAGATTTGCCAAAAGGAACAGGAAAGCGGCCACCTGCTGGGCGTCATCGTGCAATTTGGGGGACAAACCCCCTTGAAACTGGCCCACGCGCTGGAGGCCGCCGGTATTCCCATTTTGGGCACATCCCCCGATGCCATTGATTTGGCGGAGGACCGCGAACGCTTTCAGCAATTGCTGCACACCCTGAACCTGAAACAACCCGCCAACGCCATTGCGCTGGGGGCGGAGGAGGCCCTGGGCCATGCGGAAACCTTGGGTTTTCCTCTGGTTGTTCGCCCCAGTTACGTTCTGGGTGGGCGGGCCATGGCGGTGGTGCATGATCGGGACGAACTGCGGGCCTATCTGGACCGCGAAGCGGCTATGCTGGGGGACAAACCCATTTTGCTGGATTCCTTTTTGAATGATGCCTACGAAGTGGATGTTGACGCCCTGTGTGATGGGCAAGATGTCTTTGTGGCGGGCATTATGGAACACATCGAAGAGGCTGGCATTCACTCTGGGGATTCTGCATGTTCCCTGCCCCCCCACTCTTTGCCTGAGGCGGTGTGCGAAGAGCTGAAACGGCAAACCCGCGCCCTAGCCTTGGCGTTAAAGGTACGGGGTCTGATGAACATCCAATTCGCCATTCGGGGCAACGTGGTGTATGTGCTGGAGGTCAACCCTCGCGCATCCCGCACCGTGCCCTTTGTGGCCAAGGCTACGGGCCTGCCGCTGGCGGCCATGGCCACGCGCCTGATGGCGGGTCAGAGGTTGGCGGATTTACCAGAGCTGAAAACCTATACCCCCCCCCTGTCCTTTGCGGTGAAGGAATCCGTGTTTCCGTTTTCCCGTTTCCCAGGGGTGGATGTGCTGCTGGGCCCAGAAATGAAATCCACGGGGGAGGTCATGGGGCGCGATACCACCTTTGATCGTGCCTATGCCAAGGCCCAGATTGCGGCGGGTACCCCTCTGCCCCTGTCGGGGCGTGTGTTTCTTTCTGTGCGGGATGCGGACAAGGCCGCCATTGTCACACTGGCCAAAGACCTAGAGGCTATGGGCTTTACCCTGCTGGCCACCCAAGGCACCGCCGCCGTCATTCGCAGTGCTGGCGGTACTGTGGAAACCGTATTAAAGGTTGGGGAGGGTCGTCCCGATATCGTCGATGCCCTGATTAGCAAAACCGTGGATCTGGTTATCAACACCACATCAGGATCGCAGGCCATCAAGGACAGCTTTTCCATCCGCCGCACCGCTGTGACCAACAGCATTCCTTATGTGACGACCTTGGCCGCCGCCCGCGCCACCGTTACCGCCATGCGGGCCATGAAGGCAGAGGGGTTGGGGATTTTCACCTTGTGATACAGGGTATGCCTCATGGCATGGTGGCCACGAGCTGATCGATATCCCCCTGTTGATGATCCACGCGCAGAGAGAGTCTGATTCTGGCTGTTTTCGGGGGGACTGTGGGGGGGCGAATGGCAGAAACCCCGATACGATGTTGGGTTAAATGATGGTGCAGGGCCAAACATGCCCCCGAATTCCCCATCATCAGGGGGATGATGTGACTTTGACTCAGGCCCGTGTTCCATCCGTGACGGCCCAGCGTTTCCCGTGTGTATTGGGCCAAGGCATACAGGTGGTCCCGCTGGCTTTGCAGGGTGGGGAGAAGATCCAGTGCCGCCTTCACCGCCCCCAACACCATGGGGGGTAAAGCGGTTGTGTATATGAAGCCCGCGCATTTTTGCACCAAAACCTTTTTCAAAGCCGCTGTACAGGCCACATAGCCCCCATAACACCCCATGGCCTTGCTAAAGGTGCCCGTGATTAGGTCCACAGTATGCTCTGGCTTGACCAAGCCTGCGCCTTCTGGTCCCCACGCCCCCGTGGCGTGGGCTTCATCCACGATTATCATCATATCGGGATAGCGATGCTTAAGGCCAGCCAACGCGCCCAGATCGGTGATATCCCCATCCATGCTGAAAATGGATTCCGTGACCAGAACAGGGGTATAATCGGGCCGATGCTGTTGGATTAAGCGGTCCAAATGATCAAAATCTTGATGACGATAGCGCACCATGGGGGTGTCTTGGCGTCCCTGTAGCCAGCAGGCATGAATCCATTTGTCCATCATCAGCATGGGGGGCTTGCGCCAAAGGGGTAGGGCCATCACGGTGGCCAAAAGGCTGGCGTTGGTATGAAAGCCCCCCCCAAACACGAGGGCCGATTCTGTTTTTTTCAGGGCGGCCACGCGGGCCTCCACAGCGGTATGCAGGGGATGGTTGCCACTGAGCAAGCGGGAACCCGTGCTGCCAGCACCGTATCGATCGATAGCCTCTAGGGCCCCCATCCTCAGGGCGGGATGTTGAGAGAGGGCCAAGGTATCATTGCTGGTGAAATCCAAAGATTGGTCTTGAAACCCCTCTGGCAAGGTCCGCCGCAGATCGGGCGGGACGGCATCCAAAAACCCCAAACAGCGATCATGAAACGAAAAAGACATACACACACAGCGTAAAGGGCGGGGAAAACAGAACAACGACCCAGTCGTTCCTGTGGGGGCTGCTTCGTTTCCGACCTGACCCAGTGTACAGGCGCCCTGTCCGCTGCCTGTTTTCCTTAGAAACCACTATACAAGGTTTGCGGGGGAATCACAAAAGAGATTTTCGGGGCGGATTTTTGGGGTATATCAGGGCTGTTCATCTCTCCTTGGGGCCAACGCCCCCGAAAAAAATAGCCCCACTCGAAAAACAGGTAGATAACGTTGCGCGTACGTCCCGTAAAAAAATCTTTCGATATGTGACATCCATCACATCACATCACATCACATCACATCATAATGGGGGCAGCTGTATAGTGAATTTGCAAACACTTATGGGTCCACAGATTATGTGCGATTTCAAAGACCGCTTGGAACACGCCTTGCACGCCTTGGAAGAACAAAAAACCCTTCCAGACTGCTACGACACCACTGCAATTGTGATTGCAGTCCTTAAAAGAATTAAGGAAATACTTCCAGTTCCCCCTTCGGAGCTGGTCTTAAAAGAGGTTTCCCCGTACACAAGTTATCTAAAAATTAAATGGAGCGTGCGGCTGGGCCCCCCATTCGTTCTACCGAAGATATACTTCGTAATGGAGGTATTCGAGTGGGGTGATTACCTACCCACCGATGCTACTGCTTTCTACCCAGTCGAGTTAGTAGCGTTGGGCTTAGAATCGTCATTGAAAACCCAATGGGATTTCGGGGATTTCGATGAATTCCCAGCTCCGCCCTCAGGGCTGGAACCGGGGTGGTGCTCTGTGACGTTATAATTCGTCGATTTTTAGTATCAATAAGGGAGGCAGTTTATCTGTCTCTCTTTTTTTTTATCAAGGTGAGGGGGGGGGATTTTTGGGGTGTATCAGGTCTGTTCATGTCTCCCTAGGGCCAACGCCCCCGAAAAAAAATAACCCCACTCGAAAAACAGGGTCAACCCACCCCCACCATCTCACGGTCTTCCCGTATGGATTTTTGGGCGTTTTTGATTTCATCGGGCAGCTTCGCAATGGACCACAAATAGGCCGAGGCCGTTTTATCCGGCCGATTGCGCCCCTGTTCCCAATTTTGCAACGTGGCCAAGGGAATGCCGTACGTTTCCGCAAAATCCCGTTGGCTTAGATTCAAGTGCTCCCGAATGGTTTTGGCATCCGCAGAAACATAGTGCGTAACACGAACATTTGTGGGCTCGCCTTTCATGTAGGCGATGGCCTCTTCCAGCCCCGCAAGGATGCTTTGACCCAGTTCGCTCATACGCTCTCTTTCTTCTTGCGTAACCCTAGGTTTTTTGGGCCGCTTCTTCAAAGCATCCAATTCAACAATGGTTTGGCGATCACGAGGTTTCATACTATGATAATACGCGATTCGCGCACAAAAATCAAGAAAAAATCACCCTGCCCATGGAAAGGGGCAGGCAGGGGCCCTAACCCCTATGCGTCCGTCCCTTTGGGTCCGGCCCTAATGTTTCCCCCGCCGTGCCACAACCCGCGCCCCCAGTCCCACCAGACGGATAAAGCCGCCGGCGTCGCGGTGATCGTACGTGGCGCCGCCGTCTTCGAAGGTGGCCAAGGCCTCGGAGTACAAACTGTGCGGCGAGCGTCGGCCTGTCACGGTGACCGTCCCCTTATACAGGCGCAGGCGCACATCCCCCGTGACATAATGCTGGCTGGCATCAATGGCCGCCTGCATCATCTGGCGTTCGGGGGAAAACCAGTGGCCGTTGTAGACCAATTCGGCGTAGCGGGGCATCATCTCATCTTTCAAATGGGCCGATCCACGGTCCAGCGTCAGGCTTTCCAACGCGCGACGGGCCGTCAGCCAGATGGTCCCCCCAGGGGTTTCGTACACCCCGCGGGATTTGATCCCCACATAGCGGTTTTCCACCAAATCCAGACGCCCAATGCCGTTGTCCCCGCCCAAACGGTTCAGGGTGGCCAGCAAGGCCGCCGGCGACAGCGCCTGCCCATCCACCGCCACGGGATCCCCGCGCTCAAAAGACAACACAATCTCCGTCACCCGATCAGGGGCCGCTTGGGGGGAGGTTGTGCGTAAAAACATGGATTCCTCGGGCGCGGTCCATGGGTCCTCCAGCGCCTTGCCCTCAAAGGACGTATGCAGCAAATTCGCATCCACGGAATAGGGGGCCTCGCCCTTTTTGTCCGAGGGCACGGGTATTTTGTTGGCCTCCGCAAAGGCGAGCAGCTTGGTGCGGGATGTTAAATCCCATTCCCGCCACGGGGCGATGATCTGAATGTCTGGATCATGGGCCATATAGCCCAGTTCAAAGCGCACCTGATCATTCCCCTTGCCCGTGGCCCCATGGGCCACAGCACGGGCGCCCACCTGATGGGCAATGTCAATCTGCCGTTTGGCAATCAGGGGACGGGCAATGGATGTGCCCAGCAAATACACCCCCTCGTACAGCGCATTGGCCCGAAACATGGGGAACACGTACTCTTTGACAAAGGTTTCCCGCAGATCTTCAATGAAAATCTGCGTGATGCCCATGGCGGCGGCTTTGGCGCGGGCGGGTTCGATTTCATCCTCTTGCCCCAAATCGGCGGTGAAGGTCACGACCTCGCAATCCTTCTCAACTTGCAACCATTTGGCAATGACGGATGTATCCAGACCCCCAGAATACGCCAGAACAACTTTGGTTTTCATGCCATCACTCCTTTATGAATCATGTCCCCTTTCTACAAGATTCTGGCGGGGGAGAAAAGGCGTTTTGTGCCCCCCCTCAGGGCGATTGCATTAGAAATTGCATAATTCTAGGAGGAATTGAGGTTTCAGGAGGGCTTTGCGCATGGTTTTTTTGATGGACATATTTTTTGGGCGTTTTTGGTGGAGGATGTTCAGGGCCTATTTACGGATGAGTGCCAAATTTTCTGGTGCATTGCTTTTGTGAACACAAGCATTCTCTTCATTAAAAACAACATCTAAAGACCAATGCAGCGTGTTTTCGATGCCCCAATGTTGGCGGACAGCGGCGGCAATGGTCTTTGGGTCGGCAGGCAAGCTGGAAAGAAAAAAACGTGTTTCTGTCGCCCGTAACTGACCCTTTTCTTCACGCATGGACACAATCATGGCCATGCTTTTCAGGTGGGGCCAGTGATGACGATCTTGAAGCCAATCAAGATCATCCGTAGCATAGCAAGGGTGTGGGGAGCGCCCCTATTTTATAGGATTATGATAACTTTTTTATTGAAAAATTAAAAAAACACTATATCATTTATCAGTATAATTTTTAGGAGACCATTATGAGTAACGGCGGTGTCTAACGCGAAGTGCAACACCCTTTGAGAGCGGCGGAAAAGGCCTCGTTTGGGGTTTTGTAGTCGAGGCATTTTCGTGGGGTATTGTTCATTTGTTCAGCGATTTGGTCAAGTTCTTCT
>CANGYP010000044.1 GCA_947458235.1 Alphaproteobacteria bacterium | reverse complement strand
TTTTTCCAAAAAAATCAGATATTTCTGACCTTACGCAAGAAGAACTTGACCAAATCGCTGAACAAATGAACAATACCCCACGAAAATGCCTCGACTACAAAACCCCAAACGAGGCCTTTTCCGCCGCTCTCAAAGGGTGTTGCACTTCGAGTTAGACACCGCCGCAGTGTTTACAGTGGGGCTTGCTGTTGCTGCTGTTGCTGCTGTCAAATTTTGGCATGCTCTTCCATATGAAGAAGCTATTGCTGAAATTATCCAACGCTCAAAAACCAACTGCTTACCTGGGGAACGGGTCTCATCTCGCGCCATTCCTACTCCTGTAGATAGTTGGAAAGATCGAAGGTTTATGGCGGCTGCTACGCGCCATAGTATTGGAATGTCGTTTCCCGTAGCTGTAGGGGAAAATGATCAGCCTATACCGCCTAATGACAGGGTTGGTTATTATCATAAAACTTGCGAGCTAGAGAAAATCCCTAAAGTTTTAGAAAATCCAGCGATAGTAGAGCGTGTTTTGGTAGTGGCTAATTTCAATAATCAGGCATCCCAAAACTATACACCTTTGGGCTGGTATAACCTAACAACAAAAACTAACTTTTCAGAGCCCACTAGACTTGATCCAACCCGTTATAGGAACGGCCCTGCAACCCCTCGGGATATTCAAACGGCTTTATCGGCACTGAATATTTCTTCAACAATAATAACTGATTCTAATGGTAAAGAATTTGTTGAGGTTCTTCCCTTTGCGCAAACTGAGGCACTTGATTTTTATCTGAGTCTCGTTGCCAAAAATGAAGTAAATATTACATTTTATGAACATGGGAACCTGCAAGACATGGCTCAGCAATATATGGATCAAATCAAACAAAATCAGTGATGTTTATGATAACTGGCGCCAACCATCCACGGTAGGATCAATGACTGAAGTGAAGTCGTAACAAGGGTGCCCTATCGGAAGGTGCGGCTTTCCTCACCGCCTTTCTGTAGCGGAAACGGCAGGACGACTCGCTCGTCTCGTCTCCCTTATCATCAGAACATGATCTCATTCGTGCCCTCTGCAAATGTCTTGGGTGTTTCTTGCTCGTGCCCTCTTTTACATTCCTTTTGATTTTTTCCCTTCCTTATGGGAAAGTCTTAGAGTATTTTTGTGTTTCAAGAGGTGTTTATGGGCCTTGTTTACGCCCCCCTTACCCTGAGCAATCCCAGAGACTCCGCCTTGCGGCCCCTTGAGGTGTCCGCGTTGGTGGACACAGGGGCGTTGCATTTGTGTTTGCCGCCCCACGTGGTCTCGCAGTTGCAACTGGAAACGTTGGAATACCGCGAAGCCCGCATTGCCGATGGGTCTGTGCACCGCGTTCCCTATGTGGGCCCTGTAAAAATCGCGTTTGATAATCGTCAGTGCTATGTTGGGGCTTTGGTTTTGGGCAATGAAGTCCTGTTGGGGGCCGTCCCTATGGAGGATATGGACGTGCTGATTTCCCCCGCACGGCAAGAGCTGGTTGTGAATCCTGCCAATCCCAATATGGCTGTGTCTGTGGTGAAGTAAGGCTTGGGAGAGGAAACGGCAGGACACTCTGGGTGTCTCGTGTCCCTTATCATCAGAACAACCCTCTCATTCGTGTCGCCTGCAAATTTCTTGGGTGTTTTCGGCGGGGTGAAATCCCTCTCCCGCTTGCGGGGGTTAGGGAGGCGGGTCTTTTGCATTATTTTTCAGAACATGATTCTTGTTGCAGCCCCCTCTCCCCAACCCCGACGGGGAGAGGGGGTTCTTGATTGTGGTTTGGTATGAGTCAATGATGACGCCCCCTAAATCACCCCCATCGCAAATCCAGTGTGCACGGAAACGCGGGGTGATGTAGGGCGGGTTTGGGGACAAAGGGGCCTGCGGTGTGGCCGCTTTTTTCAAAGCGGGACAGGCGGCGGCCTTCGGCTTCGTTTTCATTGATGGGCAGGCGTTCATAATTGCGGCCCCCGGGGTGCATCACGTGATACGTGCAACCCCCCAAGGATCGAGAATATCGCGTATCCACCACATCAAACACCAACGGCGTATGAATGGGAATGGTGGGGTGCAGGGATGACGCGGGGGCCCAAGCCTTGTACCGCACGCCCGCCACAAAGGTATCCATGGCCTCTGTGGCCACCAGCGGCAAAGGATAACGGTTGCACGTCACGGTGTGACGGCCGGGGATCAGGCCGTGGGCGGCCACCTGCAAACGCTCCAGCGATGAATCCACCCCCCGCGATGTGCCGCCGCCTAAGGCGGGCTCTTCCCCCATCACCGGCCAAGGCTCGAGGGCCATGCGCAGCTCCAGCCGCACATCCCCCACCTGAACGGTACCATACAGAGGGAAACGAAAATCCAAAAACGGCAAAAACCACACCGGATCAAAGGCATAACCATGGTGTTTCAGGGCGCCCAAAACATCCAGAAAATCCTGCCATACATAATGGGGCAACATAAACTGATCATGCAACCGCGTGCCCCACGCCACCAAAGGGGCCTGATAGGGCTTATGCCAAAAGGCCGCAAGGCACGCCCGAATCAACAGCGCCTGTAGCAAATTCATCTGCGGGTGGGGGGTCATTTCAAAGCCCCGCATCTCCAGCAGGCCCAACCGCCCGCGCTGGCTGTCGGGGCTGTAGAGTTTATCAATGCAAAATTCTGATCGGTGGGTATTACCCGTTAAATCCACCAACAGGTTCCGCAGCATCCTGTCCAACAGCCAGTGGGGCATCTCCCCTCTATTCCTATCGGGAATGTGGGACAAGGCAATATCCAGTTCATATAAACTGTCCAAACGGGCCTCGTCCACGCGGGGGGCTTGGCTGGTGGGACCAATGAATTGACCGGAAAATAAATAGGATAAAGACGGATGATTTTGCCAGAACGTCAGCAAACTTTTTAACAGGTCTGGACGGCGCAAAAACGGGCTATCCTGCGGCGTGGCCGCCCCTGTAACAATGTGATTCCCCCCGCCCGTGCCCACGCGCCGCCCATCCAGCAGGAATTTATCCGCAATCAGGCGGGATTGACGGGCCTCTTCATACACCCGCTCTGTGGTGGCTTTCAGATCATCCCATGACGGGGCGGGCTGAATATTCACCTCAATCACCCCAGGATCAGGGGTGACGCTGAAATGTTGCAGGCGCAAATCGGCAGGCAGAGGATACCCCTCTAACACCACCGCCACATTTTGAGCTTCTGCCACGGCCTCCACCGCCGCCAAAAGGGCCAAGGCATGTTCGGCGTAGGACAACGGGGGTAAAAACAAATGTAACGTGCCGCCCCGAACCTCAGCACACAAGGCCGTACGAACGCTGCAATCCCAGCGGAAGGCTTCAGACTTGGGGGGCAGTAAATCCTTAAGGAGTGGCAGGGGATCCCCCTGATCTTCGGGGCTGCGCTCGGGCAAAATTTCCAGCGCGGGCTGGTGGGGCAAACTGGACAGGGGCAAACGCAACCCCACTGGCGAATCCCCCGTCAACAAAACCAAACGATCACGGCGAAACGCCCACAGGGCGCTGGTCCAGCCCCCTTGCGCCACGCTGTAAAACAGGGGCAACACATACCCCGCAGGGCTGTTGTATGTGCGATCAAACAGGCGTTGCAGGCGGGCACGTTCGGCGGCCTCGAACGGGTCATCGTGCCGCATATCCCCCTCCAGCGGTAACGTGCCCTCTTTCCATAGGGCGTAGGGGATATCCTCAAAGGCTGGCAGAATGGCATCCCGCGATACGAGTAATCTTTCAGCCAAATCATCCAAAAACATCTTGGCCGTTTCAGGGGTGTGGCCTTCGGCCTTTTCGGGGTCCGCCAGATACGTTTTGTTTGTCCAGATGGGCAGGCCATCCTTGCGGCTGTAGGACACCATGGACCAACGGGGCAGGATTTCCCCTGGGTACCATTTGCCCTGCGAAAACTGTTGCACCGATCCCGCAGGACATAGCCGTTGAAACATGGTATAGGCCAACGCCTTTTTCTGGCCGCCCAAGGCAGCGGTTTCCCATGCGGGGTGGTCACGCTCGTCTAGGGAGACAAAGGTTGGCTCGCCGCCCATAGTCAGGCGCACATCGCCGGCGATTAAATCCTGATCCACCTTTTGGCCCAAATCATCAATGGCTTGCCATAGCAGCGGGGGATAGGGCTTGCTGACGCGGTGGTCTTCGTGAATGCGTGTGATGTCCATGCTGTGATGCAGGGTGCTTTCGCACGGGTCCAACGCCCCGCTGATGGGGGCCGCGCTGGAGGGGTTGGGGGTGCAGCACAGGGGCATATGCCCCTCCCCCGCAAACAGCCCCGATGTGGGATCCAGCCCCACCCATCCCGCGCCGGGTAAATAAACCTCGCACCATGCGTGCAGGTCCGTAAAATCTTCCTGTGGGCCGCTTGGTCCATCGAGGGCGTCCACATCAGCCTTAAGCTGGATCAAATACCCTGAGGCAAACCGACTGGCCAGCCCCAAATGCCTCAGCATCTGGCACAGCAACCACGCCATATCGCGGCAGGATCCACTGCGCTTTTGCAGGGTTTCTTCGCAGGACTGCACCCCAGGCTCCAAACGAATGCCATAGGCCAAATGATGATGCACCCGCTGGTTCAGGGCCACCAGAAAATCAATGGTGGGGGTCGCCGTGCGGGGAACGTCAGATAAAAACGCCGCCAGCAGGGGCCCCCGATCTTTGATTTCCAAATAGGGAATCAGCTCTTCGGCGGTGCTCGCGTCGTAAACAAAGGGGATGTGCTGCGCGGTGTCTTCTAGGAAAAAATCAAAAGGATTAAACATCCGAATGTCGGTGACCAGATCCACCACAACCTGAAAAAAACGGGTGGGCTCGGGAAACACCACGCGGGCCAGAAAATTGCCAAAAGGATCCTGCTGCCAATTTAAAAAATGGGGCTTTGGCGTGATTTGCAAGCTGTAGGATTCCACCAACGCCCGCGCATGGGGCGCAGGACGCAGGCGTATGGTCTGAGGCCCCAGCATAATGGGGCGATCATAATCATAACGAGTAACGTGGTGTAGGGCCGTCAATAAAGTCATGCCCCACCATACCCAAGGGAACGACAAGCGGCAAGGGGAAGGTTGCAGGGGATGGGTGAAGGGAAGGTTGAGGGAGCGGGCAAGCGTTCCAAACACCAGAGCCATCTCCCTTTAATATCTGTCAGAACGCCAGTTTTAGGGGGATGTGATGAAAAAACTACACCCCTGATTGTTCAAGTCCTCTTTTTTGATAAAAGTTCTTTTCTTTACCAGGAAAAAATGTATATTCACAGTCGCTTGTGAACAAGAGATCCAAGGTCTCCGCCATCCTGCGCAGTTATTCATTCATCATCAACGTAAGGTACACCTATGATAAAAAAAATTCTTTTGTCTGTTTCTCTTTTGGTTGCTGTTGCCGCCTGTGCGGGCGGTGAGGACAACGTCACCACTGGAAACGAGTTGGCCGATACCTCAGCCAGCACCACCCCCAGCGATGTTAACGTGACCACCTATGGTACGGACCTGAGCCAAATCAATGAAAAGCAAGGGGCTTTTGATGCCGCTGTTGGGGCCAATGTTTATTTTGCCTTTGACAGTCATGCTCTGGACGAAGATGCCAAGGCCATCTTGCGTAAACAAGCCGAGTGGTTAAAAGCCAACCCTGATTTGGCCTTAATTGTCGAAGGTCACACGGACGAGCGCGGAACCCGCGAGTACAACTTGGCTCTGGGGGCCCGTCGTGCCAACGCCACAAAAGACTTCTTGGTGGCCTCTGGTATTCCCGCCAGCAGCATCAGCACCATCAGCTTTGGCAAAGAGCGCCCTGCTGTGGCTGGTTTTGACGAATCCGCTTGGTCCAAAAACCGTCGCGCCATTACCGTTCTGAAGAAATAGTTTTCGGAACCTTTGGTCCAAAGTCTTTGATTCTAGGCCCCGATGATCGTCGTCGGGGCCTTTTTCTTATCCATTGTCTCCTACACTTTTTTTCGGGACGCAGACAAGACATGCCGTGGGGTTACGTCGCGGGTGTGTGGGATGTGAGGATTGTGAAAGGTTTCGCTGTGAGGGGTTTCTCTTGAAATCTTAGGCCTGTATCCCTATACTTAACCTTAAGGTCTATAGGGCATAGTGACTGGTGACTGTGATACTGCATCTGGTATCTAAGCCCTCGTTTCGTTCAGAAAGCGTATTATGCAAAATCTTTTTAAAAACATTGCCATTTGGGTTGTGATTGCGCTGGTTGTGTTTGCTGTTTTTGGCAGTTTCCAAGATTCCCGCGCCACAAAAAACCCTGTTGTGGATTATTCTGAATTTACCCAGCTCCTCTCTCAGGGACAAATTCAGCAGGTCACCGTTCAGGGCCAACAAATCACGGCCATCCGTCGGGATCAGGGGCAGGGAACTTTTGTCACCTATAATCCAGGGGATTTTAAATTGATGGACCGGCTGGAGGATGCCAAAGTCCGCGTGAATGCCACGCCAGAAGAGACAGGCAAAACATCCCTGCTGGGTATGCTCATAGGGGCCCTGCCGTGGTTGATTTTTATTGGTATCTGGCTGTTCTTCTTGCGTCAAATGCAACAAAGCAGCGGCAAAGCCATGGGATTTGGCAAATCCCGCGCCAAAATGCTCACCGAAAAAACCACCAAAATCACCTTTGAAGATGTGGCGGGCATTGATGAAGCTAAGCAAGAGCTGGAAGAAGTCGTTGATTTCCTAAAAGATCCCCAAAAATTCCAACGCTTGGGCGGCAAGATCCCCAAAGGGGTTTTGCTGGTGGGCCCCCCAGGAACTGGGAAAACCTTGCTGGCCCGTGCCATTGCGGGGGAAGCAGGCGTGCCCTTTTTCACCATTTCTGGATCGGATTTTGTGGAAATGTTCGTGGGTGTGGGTGCCAGCCGTGTGCGGGATATGTTTGAACAGGGGCGAAAAAATGCGCCCTGTATTATCTTTATTGATGAAATTGACGCCGTAGGCCGTCACCGCGGCGCTGGATTGGGCGGGGGGAATGACGAGCGCGAACAAACCCTCAACCAACTTTTGGTGGAAATGGATGGGTTCGAGGGCACCGAAGGCGTCATTTTGATTGCCGCCACCAACCGCCCCGACGTTTTGGACCCTGCTTTGCTGCGTCCGGGTCGTTTCGACCGGCAAGTCGTCGTCCCCAACCCCGATGTCATGGGGCGGGAGAAAATTTTGCGCGTTCACCTGAAAAAAGTCCCCCTTGCCGAGGGGGTTGAGGCCCGTATCATTGCCCGCGGCACCCCCGGATTTTCTGGGGCCGATCTGGCCAACCTTGTGAATGAAGCTGCTCTGCTGGCCGCCCGTAAAAACAGAACAACCGTCAGCATGCAGGAACTGGAGGAAGCCAAAGATAAAGTCATGATGGGTGCCGAGCGTCGATCCATGGCCATGAGTGAATCCGAAAAAAAACTCACCGCCTATCACGAGGCTGGTCATGCGGTGGTGGCCCTTCACTGTCCCCACTCTGATCCCATTCATAAGGCTACCATTATCCCAAGGGGCCGCGCCCTAGGGATGGTGATGCGCCTGCCTGAGGGGGACCGCTATTCCATGCCCAAAGCCAAATTAGAGGATGATCTGGCCGTGGCTATGGGGGGCCGTATTGCCGAGGCCATGATTTTTGGCAAACAGATGGTGACAACAGGAGCCTCTGGCGACATTCAAATGGCCACCAACATCGCCCGTCGCATGGTGACGGAATGGGGGATGAGCAAGAAACTCGGCCCCCTGCACTACGGTGCCGATCAGCAAGAAGTTTTTTTGGGTCACTCGGTCACCCAAACCAAAAACATGTCCGATGCCACGGCGGAAATGGTAGATAACGAAATCCGCTTGATTGTGGACCGCGCCTATCAACGGGCGGAAACCATTTTAACCGACCATGCCGATCAGCTGGAACGTCTGGCGCAGGCCCTTTTGGAATACGAAACCCTTAGCGGTGATGATATTAAAACCCTGATGGAGGGGGGCGTTTTGGTGCGCGAAGAAACCTCTTCCCAAAAAGCCCACAAAAAAGCTGCATCCAAAACATCCGTTCCCACATCGGAAAGCGAACCCAAAAAAACTCGTCCCCCGCTGCGGCCTAAACCTGCATAACCAAGATGTAGCCCGAAGGCGGGCCATAAAGACGAGCCCCCTATGGCGAAACCTTTTTCAAGCGTGGGGCTTTAGAATCCTGACTCTGACTCGGGGTTCCAGAGGTGGAGCACCCAGTTTGGGTGTTCTGTCTCACCTTGCGGGCCAGCAAACGTCACGCTTCCTCGGGGGCAAACGCTTTGTACAGGGTGGCAGGTTTTTGGGTATTGAGGTTATCGCAGATCAGAATGACCTTTTTGGCATCGGGATAATCTTCGTCCAATCTGAATTATTGCTTGGTGAAACGACGGGTGAAAAGGTAAGATCCGTCCCTACAGTCATCTTGAGATGGGGCTATGAAACTCAAGGCCGAAGCGTTGTTGAAAATCACCCCGCGTTTGGGCAGAGATTTGTTTACCCTTGTCTTTCATGGGGACAACCCCAGTGCCATGCGTAAAGGCGTTGAGCGCATCAAAGCGGCCCTGCCATCCCATGCCCATACCACGCTGCATGCGGACGATATCAAACAAACCCCTGTCATCCTGTATGATCTGATGTTGACGCCCTCTTTGATGGGGGGGGATCCCTGTGTGGTGGTGAAGGCCGAAACGGGCTTTGCCGACATCAGTGACGCGCTGTTGGATTTGGGAAAGCAGCTCCGTTATGGCGTGATGGTGGTGTTGACTGAGGGCACCCTGAAGGCCACCCATGCCCTGCGAAAATGGGCAGAGGCAGATCCGCACGCCGCCATCATCGGATGTTACGAAGACACCCCCGCCGCCTGCGCCTCGGCCCTGCGTCAAGGGTTGTCCTCTTACACCATGACACCCGATGCTTGGATGTTTGCAGAAAACCATGTGGCCTTGACCATGCATGCGGTGGAGTCGACCCTACAGACCCTGCCTTTGTTGGTGTACCCCCGCACCGTCATCACGCTACAGGACATGCAAGCCCTGACAGTGGATCATGAGGAGCACGCCAAAGATCTGGCTTTTGCCTATTTGCTGCGCCCCAAAACCTATGCGCAGGATCTGGCCACGTTTGTCAAAAATCAATCCGAAAGCCCCCCCACGCCCCATATTATCATCATTCGGGCCGTGATTAGCCTTTTAAAAACCCTATATCATTTGCATGTAACGCTGGAAAAATCTCCCGTTTCTTTGGAAACTGCCATAGAGGCCTTGCGCCCCCCTGTGTTTTTCAAAGACAAGCCCCACTTGGTGGCATTGATGAAAAAATACAACCGCACTGCCGTATTGCGGGGTTTGGAACACAGCTTAGGGATGGAAAAAACCCTGAAATCCAAACCCGTCACCATCGCCTGCTTGCTCTTTGAACACGGAAAATGAGGGCTGGGCGAGGGGGCAAGCCAACCTAAGCCCCTATCAAACACCCCAGCAGGCTCTCAACGCCTATCTTCAGGATGGTGCACTTCAGAGTTGATTTCACCCTGGTATCAATCTAGGTGAGCGACGCTAGGCGCCGTTCGCAGGCCAGTACGGGAATAAAGTGGCAATACTATAGCACGACTTTTTGGATAACACATCAAGGGTGAACGGGGGCATCCCTATGCAAAACACCTACGCCCGCCGATCCACCATCACCATCGCTTCGCCCTTAATCACGGGGGTGTCGCCAACGAGGGCTTGGGTGTCCAAGGTCACGCGCCGTTTTTCAGGGTCAATGGCGGTGATGGTCACGACAGCCTTCACGGTGTTACCAATTTTCACGGGGGCCAAAAAGGTCAAGTTTTGTTTCAGATAAATAGCCCCAGGCCCAGGTAGCTGAACCCCCAAAACGCGGGAAATAAAGCTGGCGGACAACAACCCATGGGCGATGCGGGTTTGAAACAGGGTGGTTTTGGCAAAGGCCTCGTCCATATGAACGGGGTTATGATCGCCAGAAATCTCGGCAAACAGGGTAATGTTATCTTCGGTGACGGTTTTGGAAAATTCGGCCGTCATGCCGATGGACAGGTCTTCGAGGTAATATCCGTGTTGGGCAGTCATGGGGTTTCTCCTTTGGGTTGTTTTATGACCATGCCGAAAAAAGATGAACATCCCCTAAACGGCAGGGGCAGGTTGGGGAAGGTTACCTTGGGTGACGTGACTTAGGGCCTGCACCAGATGATCGGCCATGGCGCGGGTGTGCAAGGGGCTGATGGTGACGCGCAGACGCTCTTGGCCACGGGGCACGGTGGGATAGTTGATGGGTTGCACATAGATTTTGTGATCGTTCAGCAGGTTGTCACTAACTTGCTTGCACCGCACAGGGTCGTACATCATCACGGGGATGATGTGGCTGGGGTGGTCCAAAATGGGCAATCCTGCCTTCTTCATGGCGGTTTTCAGGTAGTTGACGGTGTCAAAGACACGCTCTCGCAATTCTGGATGGCTGCGGGTGTAGGACACACTGGCATGGGCCCCCGCCGCAAGACCTGGGGGAATGGCCGTGGTGAAAATAAAGCCCGCGCCAGCACTGCGGATATAATCCACAACGGGGGCATCCCCCGCAATGTATCCGCCCATCAGACCAAAGGCCTTGGCCAGTGTGCCCTGAATGATATCAAGATCTTGGGCCACACCATCCCGCGCCGCCACGCCCGCCCCTTCGGGACCATACAGGCCCACGGCGTGGACTTCGTCCAGATAGGTCATGGCGTTATAATCTTTGGCCATCTCCACAATGGCGGGAATAGGCGCAAAGTCCCCCTCCATGGAATACAGCGATTCAAAGGCAATCAGCTTGCAGCGATCCTTGGGCTGGGCCCTTAGTAAGGTATGCAGATGATCCACATCATTGTGCCGAAAAATGGCCTTTTCTGCGCGGCTGTGTCGGATGCCCTCGATCATGGAGGCATGGTTTTTTTCATCAGAAAACACAATGCAATCGGGCAAAACTTGGGTCAGGGTGGACAGGGTCGTCTGATTGGCCAAATAGCCACAGGCAAACAACAGTGCGGCCTGTTTCTGGTGAAGATCGGCCAGTTCGGCCTCCAGCACAGTGTGATAGGGGTGCGTGCCCGAAATGTTCCGCGTCCCCCCCGCACCCGCGCCCGAAGCCCGAATAGCGTTTTGCATGGCCTCTAAAACCACAGGATGCTGGCCCATGGCCAAGTAATCGTTGCTACACCAGATGGTGATTTTTTCATCCTGCGGAAAGCGATCATGCATGGCCTGTGGAAACTCGCCCTGAACACGGTTGAGGGCATGAAATGTGCGATACCGGCCCTCCTCCCGAATCTGGGATAAGGCACGGTCGAAAAAACGATGATAGGGGGACATGATGTCTGAAGAAAAAGGCGGGTCACAGCCAAAAAAAAGCATATCTTAAATAACACATCTCCCTGAAAGACGCAAGAGGACAGAAGACCGAGGACAGGGCAATCGCATTAGAATCTAGCTAAAATTCGCAAAAAGATTTAAATAGCCAGCAAGATCCCATGAGAAGGAGTTTTGCATGCTAAAGCCTATGCGCGAGTACATTGAAAATATTCAGGATCCGAGGCGTGGCAATGCGACGTTCCATCCCCTGGAGACC
>CANGYP010000043.1 GCA_947458235.1 Alphaproteobacteria bacterium | reverse complement strand
GGATGATTTGGCCATCCGCATCCTCGATGCAGGGGGTGAGGTGTGGTGGATCCCCGAGGCCACCGTCACCCATTTTGAAGGCCTCTCCAGCGGCGAAAAAACCCCAGAATCAAAAGCGCGTTACCGAAAGGCCATCGACAAAAGTCGTCTTTATATGGCGGATAAATACCCAGATCGTTATTCCCCTTTGGCAAGGTGGTGGTGGATGATCAAGAAGGGAAGGCGACATTTATAAGGCCTTCGATTCCCTCAATCCTCCCTCAACACCCCCACATACTCCCGATACGCAAACACACGATCCCGCTGTTTGCCTGATGCTTCGAACACAATCCCTAATGTCTGCAAATGCTGCAGGGCGGCGGTCACGGTGGGTTGGGTGAGGCCAAGGTCAGCAGCGGCGGTGGGAATTTGGCAGATGGCTTTACGCTGCAGGTAAGCGAACACAGTTTGCGCGGAGACCTTGGCGCGTCCCAAAGTTTGGATTTTCGCTTCGTCCGCTGCAAACAGATGCATAATCGTTTGCGCTTTTTCCCCCGCATCGCGGGCGGTTTCCGTGACGCCTTCCAGAAAAAAATCAATCCAGCGCGTCCAGTCACCGCGTGCACGAACGCTGTCCAGCAAGTCATAATAAACATGGCGATGCTTTTTGAAAAACAAGCTGAGGTACAGAACGGGTGATGCCAGCATACCATCCGCACAAAGCAGCAGCGTAATCAGCAGCCGACCGATACGACCGTTACCGTCTAAAAAGGGGTGAATGGTTTCAAACTGCAGATGGGCAATGGCCGCCTTCAGTAAAGCAGGCGTCGCGCCATAATGGTCATGCAGATACAGCTCTAAATTTCCCAAACATTCCATGACCTTTTCTGGCGGCGGAGGCACAAACACGGCGTTACCAGGGCGCGTGCCCCCCACCCAGTTTTGAGAGGTTCGGAATTCCCCAGGCCGTTTGCCGCTCCCTCGCCCACCCCGCATCAAAATTGCGTGCATTTCCCGAATCAACCGCAGAGAAAGAGGAAATCCTTCCCGCATCCGCGTCAGGCCATGGTTCATGGCGGCAACGTAATGCGAAACGTCTTCAACGTCATCCACCGGTACCGAGGGCACGGCGTTGCTTTCATAAAGCAGCAGGTCATCAAAGGAGGATTGCGTTCCCTCAATCTGCGAAGACAACAGGGCTTCCTTGCGGATGTAAAAGTAAATCAGCATATCGATGTTGGGGAGGGCAGACGTCACCCCATCCAGCCGCCCCAACGCCGCCGTGGCTTTTTCCAGCGGGGCTTGCAGGGTTGTCATGTCCAGTGGTGGCGTAATGGGCAGGGGCGCAGGGACGAATGCCCTCACCCGTTCGCCAGAAACAGCGGTGGTGATATAGGTTCCAGTAGGGACGGTGTTGCTCATACGTAACCTTTAACAGGGAACGTCTATTATTAAAAGATAATCATTCAAGTTTTAATAACGGGCAGGGCTTATGAAAGGATGTTGCCTGTACATGAGCATCCCAAAACCAAAGCCTCTCCCAAGGTGAGGCAGACGCAAATAGAGCATCCAATTTCATAAATAAGTTCATTTTTTGCATTTTCTTGCTATAGTGCCTTCTTAAGCGAGGTATTATGCCCAAAAAATTACAATCCCCAAAACAGGCCCCAAAACATGCAAAGGCTTGGCCCGAAGCGTTCGTCTCCGATGCAAGCATTGCGGTTGCTGTCTCTCGGGCTGTTGACAAGGGTCAGTTGCGCAAATTGGCACCACGTGTGTACACCAGCAACCTCACCGATGCGCCGGAAACCATCATCCGCCGCAATCTGTGGCTGATTGTGGGCGGTCTGGTGCCGGACGGGCTGATTGCTGATCGGACAGCCCTGGAAAATGGCCCCGCCAGTGATGGCTCCCTATTTTTGGTATCTGCCGACCGATTCCGAGACATTGCCTTGCCAGGGATTACGGTCAAGGTACGCCAAGGGACACCACCACTGGAGAGTGACCGTCCGTTTATCGGGGGCCTGCGTCTGAGTTCAACCGCTCGCGCTTACCTTGATAACATGGCCCTCACCAAAACCAGGCAGGGACAGGCTTCTCGTACGCTGGATAAAACCGAAATGGAACAGCGCCTTGAGACGGCCTTGCGGCTGGGTGGCGTCGAGGCCTTGAACCGTTTGCGGGATGAAGCACGATTACTGGCCCCCCTTCTGGGTCGTGAGACCGAGATGGGTAAGCTGGACACCCTCATCGGTGGCCTTCTTGGTACGCGTGAAGCCATACTCTCCAGCCCCACCGCACGCGCACGGCAGGCAGGATTTCCCTATGATCCAGCCCGTCTGTCGCTTTTTGAGGCACTGCATCAGGCGTTACGGACGTGGCCACTTCTCCCGCGTCCAGCACCACCGCGCACCCCTTCACAGTCCGCTGTTTTTGCTTTTTTTGAAGCCTATTTTTCCAACTTCATCGAAGGCACCGAGTTTGCCATTGAGGAAGCGATGGGGATTGTCTTTGAGGGTCGCATTCCCGAGGCACGCCCTGCCGATGCGCATGATGTGTTGGGCACGTATCGCCTAGCCGTTGATGCAACCGATAGTCGAAAAATACCTGAAACACCAGAAGTGCTCCTTGAAATTTTGCGGCATCGGCATGCAAGCATCATGGCTGGTCGCCCAGAAACAGAACCTGGGCAATTCAAACGCATCAGCAACCGCGCCAGCGGCGTGGTGTTTGTAGCGCCAGAACTGGTGACAGGCACATTACACCAAGGATTTGCGTTATACCAAAGTCTGGAAACACCCCTACAGCGGGCCATTTTCATGATGTTTCTGGTGGCAGAAGTCCACCCTTTCACCGATGGTAATGGCCGCACGGCACGACTCATGATGAACGCCGAACTATCCGCCGCTGGGGAGGAACGCATTATTATTCCCACTGTCTATCGTAACAATTACCTTGCGGCGTTATCGGTGTTATCAAATCACGCCCATCCCGAACCCCTGATTCGCACGCTGGATTTTGCGCACAAATGGACGGCGATGCTGCAGATAGATGATCTTGAAAAGACCCGCTCTACGATGACCATCTGCAATGCTTTTATGAACCCCAACCGCGCCGACGAAATGGGTGTTCGCTTAATACTGCCGTCACGCAGAGCGGATTATTAAAGGGAGGGAGGCCATCCCAAAACCAAAGCGCACCCCTGCGTACCCCCGAGTAAGACTGTTTCGATACGGCGGTGCGACCACCGAGACACTGGCAAAAAACGGTCGGTATACCGGACGTATATTGACTGTTTTTTGGCAGGATTCACAGCCCAGCATACGGAAAAAGCCGCTTTTGAGCCAATGATGACACGCCCTAAACATGAATCCCACATTCGTCTTTTTCGCTCTCCCCCCAGCGGCCAGCGCGGGGGTTGTTGGTGTGGGTGGCGGGCTGGGTACAGGGGACGCATCCCACAGACAAATAGCCGCTGTCCAGCAGGGGATGATCGGGCAGGCCGTTGGTTTCCATGTAATATCGCAAACGGGCAAAGGGCCAGTTGTACAGGGGGTTGATTTTGTAATGGGTGCCGTCATACTCGATGGGGGGCAGGGCGGTGCGGCTGCCGCCGTGGTATTGCTTGCGCCCCGTGATCCATGCGCGGTAGGGGGTCAGGGCCTTTTGTAGGGGCAAAACCTTACGCAGTTCACAGCACCGATTCACATCACGCTGCCACAGGGTGCCGTCGGGGTCCTCTTGCGTTGTTAAGGCATCGGGCTTTAACCGATGCACGTTGGTCAGGTTCAGATGCTGGGTCAGGGTGTCCACATATGCCAGCGTTTCTGGAAACAGTTTTTCCGTATCCAAAAACAACACAGGCAGGGCGGGATTCACTTGCGCCATCAAATGCAACAAAACAGCGGATTCCGTGCCAAAGGAC
The DNA here is from genome assembly GCA_947458235.1 of Alphaproteobacteria bacterium. Classification (GTDB taxonomy): domain Bacteria; phylum Pseudomonadota; class Alphaproteobacteria; order JAJTHO01; family CANGYM01; genus CANGYM01. The sequence goes on along the minus strand of CANGYP010000043.1, from coordinate 7,779 downwards.
GACACCATGGCCACCTGAGACGGAAAATCCTGCGTTATGGCACGGTGCATCAGGGCCTCTGTGGTCAGGCCGCGATAGGTCTCTTGCAGGGTGTCCAGCGGGGGCAGGGTTAGGACCACATCCCCTCCAAATTATACAACGCCCGCGCTTCGGGGCGGAACAGGTGGACCATCACAGCCCCCATATCCAGAACCACCCAATCCGTGGCCCCGTAACCATCACGGCGAATGGGATGGGCGGGGGTGGCAAAGGTTTCGATGATCTTATCGGCCAAGGCATGAATCTGGGCCCGCGATGTTCCCGTGGCCACAATCAAGTAATCCGTCATAACGGTTTTATCCGCGATGGGTAAAACGGTGATGTCTTGGGCTTTGTTATCGGCCAGCCAATCCCTGAGGGCCTGTACATCAGGTGGCAGAGGATGATCGGCGGCAACAGCAACGACAGGCACAGGGGGCAAAACAGAGGTCATAAAGGGTTTAACGCCGCGCGTAAATCAGTGGAGGAAATCCGTGGCAACCGCAAACGCAAACGACACCAGCCAGCCGATGTGTCAAAAATCCTTTGGGGAGATGTCTGATACTTAGAAAATGCGAAAGCGGCAACGGGATTCATAACACCATTGTATCCCATCCGATCAAACAGCGCAAGGCGATGCTGGGTCATAATCTGTTGCCACCGATCCCAACGATGGATGTGGCAAAAGGCATCCCACCCCATCAGCCAGACAAACTCGGCCTTTGGGAAGGCGGTTTTCAGGGCCTGCAACGTGAAACAGGTCTTGCCATCCTCTGGCAATCCCAGCACATCCATGCGGGGATGGAGGCGCAACATCTGGCGCACCGCGTGGCACCGTACATCCTGCGGCGGGGGGGGATAGCCGCCCGCAAAATGCTTCAGCGGATTGGTGGGGGCCACCAGCCACCAGACGCGGTTTAGGTTCAGTCGCTTCATGGCCTGCTGCGCGAGGGCCAAATGCCCCACATGTGGGGGATCAAACGACCCCCCCAGCAAGCCAATCCGAATCACGCTGCTGGGTCTGAGGATACGGGGCAGGTGCATCGGGATCTTTCATCCGCAAAGGCCCTAAATCCCTGCGGGCACAAAGCGTTTGTAGCCACGGCGCATCATGTCATCCAAACGCCGCCGCTGGGTTTCATACATGGTGCGGGACAGGTGCTGCGATACAAATGTGCCCACCATCACCGTAAAGGGATAGCTGGCGAAATGGGTTGCCAATTCATCACAGAGGGCATCGAAATGGGCGCGTCCCTCGCTGATGGCCCTTAGGTGGGTGGATTCATCCCCTAAGGGCTGAAACACCATCACCATGGATTCAGGACGATCATGCACATCATCCAGATGGGTACGGGCAACCATGGTTTTGACGAGGTTGGTATAGTCTGTGCCCGTGTCTTCGTGATCGTAACTGCCCAGAAACAGACTACGGTCCAAGCCCATGGAATAAATGGTGTTGCCTTGATCGGGGGCATACATGGCTTCTAATCCCAAGTCAAACCGACTGCTGGGGCGGGTGCGCCATACCCCTAAAGCCCCGTAAAACAAATCCACATCTTGACCCAGTGGGAGTGTGCGATAAACATACAACTGACGGTCCACATTGATAATGGTGTGGGGCTTGGCCAAAGCCCCCGCCAACGCTGTTTTTAAAGAGGAAACGGACATGGCAATGGACCCTTTTTTCATACTATACCCCAAAAGAAAGATGTGACAATGAAAAATAGACAATGAAAAATAAAATATAAGTGTAGAACTTACGCAGAACGTCATTGCGAGCCTCCGCAGGAGGCGCGGCAATCCAGTCTTTCCGCTGGGAACATTTCTGGATTGCTTTGCTGTGCTCGCAATGACGAGTGTTATGCGTAAGTCCTAAAGTGTTATAGTGACAAAATTTTAATGAATTGTCAATTTATTTTTAATCTTTTTTTTAAATTTTTGGAAACCGCCCGGTGACATCAGCTTTGAAAGTGATCCTCACCGATCATTGTGCCCAGCCACAATGGCGGCGGCTTCTGGGTCCAGTCGATACAGCGAGACGTTACGCATCAAATCGGCGAGCTCATCATAGCGTTCCAGATCTTGCCACACCGACAGATCCCGCGATCGGGCTTTGTTTATAATGATGCGATACCGTTCATGCAAGGCTTGGGTTAACAGGTTGGGTTTATCTTGCATGGCACTATCCAGATTGCCCCCATGTATCGCGTAGTCTTTGGGGGTTGCGGTGGGCAAGCACGTCATAAAGGTGGCTTCGTCCAATCCCCGCAATCTCAGACGCCAGCAACGCGAGCGTACCGTCACTGGCAACGCCCCAAGCGCGGATGTGGTTAACACCAGCAATGTTCCAGAGGGCGGCTCTTCCAGCCGTTTCAAAAGGGCGTTGGCGGCTTGATGATTCATGGTTTCTGCCCCCAAAATCACCAAGGCCCGCCCTGCCCCCAAGCTGGATGTTTTGGCGAGAAATGCGCCTGCTTGGCGGATGGCATCTACGGCAATGCCTGTTTTATCTTCAGGTTTTTTCACCACCATCACATCGGGGTGGGTGCCTTGGATCATAGATGCCACATCACCACTATCATGACCTTTGCTAAAAAATGTTGCCACCAAATGCCATGCCAGCATATCCATCCCGCACCCAGGGGGTCCATAAACGATCCACGCATGGGCCAAACGCCCACCCGCCAAGGCCTCCTGAAAGGTTCGTAGGGCGGGCTGATGATGCTGTAGCAACGGCACCATGGCTTGAGCATGATTCAGATCAAGAGATGTCGGCATGGTCCAATCCCATCAGCGCAGGGTTAGGGGTTTCTGTCAAAGCAATCCCAAAGCAATCCTCCAAAGCAATCCCCTAAGTGTGGCTGATTTTTCAAGGAACGCAAGCAGAAAGGAACGGCGAGGCTCTTCCCGCCGCCCCCTACTCCCCACGCCCCAAGGTCCATGTGATTTTATCAAGCGCTGTGAGGGTATAGCCTGAGGTAATCAAGGTTTCTTGAAGTTGCGTGCCTTCCCCTTTCAGAATCACGCTCAGGCGTAGGGCGTTTGGGGTGATGTCTTGCACGTTGGCGGACACCACATCGGGGGCTGTGCGTACAGTGTTCAGGGCCTGAAAACGCTCTTTAACATCGGGGATGGTGATGGTTAAGGTTAGGGTGATTTGGCCTGCTGCGGGGTCTGCTGATGCCAAGTCCCCTTGCAACAGGGTGAGCGCTTGGGTCATGGCGGCTTTGTAGGTGGGGGCTGAGGGGGCCTCGCCCGCGTTCAGGGGTTGATCGAATTCCCCCAAAAGACGCATACCTCCAGATTCTGGCACCAAAACACTGACATGGATGGCAATATCTTGGGGCTGGAAGGCCACATAGCGGATTGTCGTGCTGGGATAGCGGGCCCTTAGGTCCGTGATGATGGGATGGGTTGACAGGGGCAAGATGGTTAAGGCTTTCAGGGCCGCCTGCGCGGGATCCGCAGAGCCCAACAGCGTTACGCCTGATGCGCCCACGGCCTCTTGGATGGCCACGGTTTGATCGGGGGGGAAGGTGGTGCGCCAAGCCTCGGACGCATCCTGCCAAAAGGGAATCACCAAGGTGCTGCCCCGTGGTTGATCGTGGGGATTCAATCCCAAACGCACAGCCAACTCGCGGACCTTGGCGGTGTAAAGATGCATGGTCACCGTGGCTTGATACCGACGGGCGGATACCTTTTCCCGCACAATATCGGTGGCATACACATAACGGCTGTCGATGTTGGCCGCAGACAACATGGCATCCGTCACCGCCGCAGGGTCGCTGGCCATTTGTTGCAGGGCTTGCTTGACGGCCTGTTGCGTGCCTTGTTTCTGGGCCAAGGCGCGGGCGTCTGTGGCTTTATCGGCCGAGGCATCCAAAGGCACATTGGCAATGCTGATCAAATCCACGGCCCATACGGGGCGGACACCCAGCAGACAAACCATCAGAACAAACAGGGGAAAAAAGCGTTTCATGGGAACGGTGCATCTGGTATAGGAAAAAGCTGTTGTTGACTATAGGGGATAAATCATCATGACGCAAACCTTGTCCTACAAAGCTGCGGGGGTGGATGTTGAGGCTGGCGATGCCTTTGTGTCCCGAATTGCGCCGCTGGCCAAAGCCACCGCCCGTCTGGGATCCATGCAGGGGCTGGGGGGGTTTAGCGGTTTTTTTGATCTTTCGGCCCTGAATTATCAAAAGCCCGTGTTGCTTTCCGCCACCGATGGGGTAGGGACCAAACTGTTACTGGCCAAGACCATGGGGCAGTATCATGGCATCGGTGTGGACGCTGTGGCCATGTGCGTCAATGACCTGTTGGTCCATGGGGGGGAGCCTTTGTTTTTTCTGGACTACCTCGCCACGGGCAAGCTGGAGTCTGATACCCTAACGGCCATTGTGGCAGGGATTGCGGCAGCCTGCCAAGAGGTAGGATGTGCCCTGATCGGGGGGGAAACCGCCGAAATGCCCGGACTTTATGGGCATGGGGATTTTGATATTGCGGGTTTTGCGCTGGGTGTTGTGGAAAAAGAGGGTATCATCACCGGCAGCACCATCACGGCGGGGGATGGCATTGTGGGGCTGCCGTCCTCGGGCTTGCATGCCAACGGATTTTCTCTGGTGCGGGCCATTGTGAATCACGAGGGCCTGTCGTATCACGATCCCGCCCCGTTTGATCCCGATCAATCGCTGGGCCAAGCCCTGCTGACCCCAACAAAACTTTATGTGAAACCTGTTTTGGATCTGTTGAAAACCACCCCTGTGAAGGGCATGGTGCACATCACAGGGGGGGGCTTTCATGGCAATATCCCCCGCATTGTGCCAGAAACCTGTACCGCCGTTTTACGGCATGGAACATGGGATGTGCCGGCGGTGTTCGATTGGTTGCGGGCGCGGGGTAACCTGTCCGAGGACGAGATGCACACCACCTTTAACTGCGGTTTGGGCTATCTTCTGATTGTGGCCCCCGAACATATCGAGGCCACCCTGAAAGCCCTGCCCGATGCCAGCTTGGTGGGGAAAATTATCCCCAGAGACGGCCCCGCTGTGTGGGTTCAGTAGGGGGAGAAAAAAAATCTGACAGATGTGACATACATCACATCACATCACATCACATCACATCACATCATAATCGTGGGTGAAAACCTATTATTTGAGCATTCAAATTATGGCAACAGCAGAGATCCTCGTAACAATTTGGGTTTTTGACCACAACAACCCAGCCGGCAAGGCTGAGAAACATACAATTGTGTTGAAAAGGCCTATTCAGAAAGGCACAAAACCCTTTTTTGACATTAAAGTCATAGTAAAAGGGGTGAGGTACGAGGTCAGCTAAATAAAGTAGCACCCGCACCCTTATGTGCGGGTCGCTTAATAAGATAAGGGGGGAGCTAAGCGCCCCCCTTTTTTTCTTTGGCTGCCCGCACAAAAGACACAAACAGCGGGTGGGGGTTGTGGGGGGTGGATTTCAATTCAGGGTGGAATTGTACGCCTACGAACCAAGGGTGATCTTTCAGCTCGATAATTTCTGGCAATGTGCCATCGGGGGAATCGCCCGCAATCATCATGCCCTTTTTCGCCAGCACAGATTCATAGCGGCGATTCATTTCATAACGGTGGCGGTGGCGCTCTGAAATGACAGTATCCCCGTAAATGCGGGCGGCCAAGGTGTCAGGGTGCAAACGGCAGGGATAGGCCCCTAGGCGCATGGTGCCGCCTTTTTGGTCCTCTTGCGTGCGCTGTTCGCGGGCATCGCCGCGCTGCCAACCCGTCATCAGGTCGATGATGGGGTCTTCGCAGGCCCCAAACTCTGTGGAACTGGCGCCGCTCAGGCCGCAGACATTCTGGGCAAACTCAATGGCGGCCATTTGCATCCCAAAACAAATCCCCAAAAAGGGCACATGGTTTTCGCGGGCATAGGTGATGGCGGCCATTTTGCCGCGTGTGCCGCGCTCCCCAAAGCCCCCTGGGACCAAAATGGCATCACAGGGGGACAAATCCGCCACACCATCCCGCACATGATCCGCAGACAGCCACGCAATGTTGGTTTTTACCCCGCAGTGCAGACCAGCGTGATCGATGGCCTCGATCAAGGATTTATAGGAATCTTGCAGCGATGTGTATTTGCCCACAATCCCCACCGTCACCTGCCCATGCTGTTGCTGGCGCAGGGTGTTTAAACGGTGCCACGGCGCAAGATCAGTGTCTTTTTTGGGGGTTAAATGGAAAAACTCCAAAATGCGCTCGTCCATACCCTCGGCGTGCAGGGCGGCAGGCACATCGTAAATGGAGGGCACATCGTACCCCGCCATGACATGAGACGGCCGCATATTGCAAAAACGGGCAATTTTCGCCCGCGCCTCTGGCGGTATGGGGTGCTCACAGCGGCATACCAAAAAATCGGGCTGAATCCCAACGCTGAGCATCTCCTTAACAGAGTGCTGGGTGGGCTTGGTTTTCAATTCCCCCGCACTGGCAATATAGGGCAGCAGGGTCAAATGAACAAAGGCCGTGTGGGCCATGCCGTGATCGTTGCGCAGCTGGCGGATGGCCTCCAGAAACGGCAGCCCCTCAATATCCCCCACGGTGCCGCCGATCTCACACAAAACAAAATCACAATCGTCGGTGTTGTTGACAATAAATTCCTTAATGGCATCCGTGACATGGGGGATAACCTGAATGGTGGCCCCCAGATAATCCCCGCGACGTTCGCGGGCGATGACTTCGGAATAAATTTTCCCAGTGGTGATGTTGTCCCCCCGCTTGGCGGTCACACCCGTAAAGCGTTCGTAGTGCCCAAGATCAAGATCCGTTTCCGCACCGTCGTCGGTGACGAAGACCTCCCCATGCTGATAGGGACTCATGGTACCGGGGTCCACGTTCAGATAGGGGTCCAACTTCCGCAGGCGGACGGCATAACCCCGCGCCTGAAGCAACGCCCCCAAGGAGGCCGACACAATGCCTTTACCAAGCGAGGAGACCACACCCCCTGTGATAAAAAGAAACTTCTGGCGCATCTACGGGGCGGGGGTTGAAGAGGGCTGAGGCTGGGGCGCATCCAACGGAGGCGTCAAGGGAACCGTATCAGGTTTAGGGGTTTGTGTAGATTTAGGCTGGGGCTGGACCGCAGGGGCCGCTTTTGGCTTGGTATCCGTGTTTGGCGTTGCGGGACGGGCGGGGTTTTCCATATCCAAGTTCAGAGATTTGTCTGGCGCCAGAGATTTCGCGGGTGTCTGGGGCGCAGGGGTACCCTCCATAGGCAGGGTGGCGGCTTTCACAGCTTCCGTCAAGGCCTCGGTGGGATCGTTCTTTTGGCCCTTGGAAACATAGGCCAGAACCAAGCTCAGCCCAATAAAAATCGCAGCCAACCACGTTGTTAGCTTGGCTAAGGGGTTACTGCTGGCCCGTGGGGTCATCATGCGGGTGGGATTGCTTTGTCCCGCCAGCCCCCCTAGGGCGCCCGTGTTGCGCTTTTGCATCAACACCACCACAATCAGGGCCAAGGTGATCAGGGCATGAATGGCAATTAAAACCGTCATGAAAACACTCTCTATGAAAAAACAGACCCATCATAACATCTGATTTACAGAATACAAGGCGGGGATACAGCGGTGCAGGGTCATTCAATAAACTTTCGTTAAGGTTTGGATGGCTTTGTGGGTTTTTCGTTGGAAGATTTGGATGCCTTCGGTGAATTTTCCGAAGGTTTTATTGAGGATATGAACGACCAAGCCATTGATGGCTGCTAGGTTTTCTGGGG
>CANGYP010000042.1 GCA_947458235.1 Alphaproteobacteria bacterium | reverse complement strand
CTCAAAAGCGGCTTTTCCCGTATGCTGGGCTGCGAATCCTGCCAAAAAACAGTCAATATACGTCCAGTATATCGACCATTTTTTGCCAGTTTCTCGCCTCAGCATCCAGAAAAATCCGTCTTTCTCGCTTAAATGATGACACGCCCTAGGTGAGCGACGCTAGGCGCCGTTCGCAGGCCAGTGCGGGAATAGAGTGGAAATACTACATCAGGCTTCAGCACATACATAGCCAAATGAATATTGTGTGTAAGTCCACCAACATCTGAGACATTATAAATGCGCATCCTCTGTTAGACTGTGAATCAACCCCTCAATCACAGACAACCCCTGCTGCCAAAACGCTGGATCTTTAGGGTTCAAACCAAAGTCAGATAACATGGCATCATAGCGCTGTGTACCTCCTTTTTTCAAAAAGGCGATATAGGTTTCTGCAAAACCATGGGGTTGTTTTTGATAGGTGGCATACAAAGCATTGACCAAGCAATCCCCAAAGGCATAGGCGTAAACATAAAAGGGGGAATGGATAAAATGCTGAATGTAGGTCCAGTAGATTTTATAAGGATCAGACAGAGTCACGGCGGGACCAAGGCTTTCTGTTTGAACCTGCATCCACAAGGCGGCGAGATCATCCCCGCTGAGTTCACCCCCCGCACGGGCAGCATGGACTTTAGTTTCAAAGGTATGAAAGGCAATTTGACGCACCACGGTGTTGAGCATGTCCTCTACCTTTGCGGCGGTCAGGGCGCGTTTCTGTTCGGGGGTGTTGGCGGCCTTGAGTAGGGCTTGAAAGGTGAGCATCTCTCCAAAGACTGACGCTGTCTCGGCAATGGTTAGAGGCGTGTCCGACATCAAATAGCCTTGCTGGGCACTGAGGACTTGGTGAATGCCGTGGCCCAGCTCGTGGGCCAAGGTCATAACATCTCGCTGAGATCCCTTGAAGTTCATGAGAATATAGGGATGAACGTCTGGCACGCAGGGATGGGCATAGGCACCCGAATCTTTGCCTGCCGCAGGCGCGGCATGAATCCAGCCCTCGTCAAAAAAGCGTTGACCAATGGTGGCCATTTCAGAGGAAAAGGCCCTGTAAGCTGATAGAACAATCTCTTTGGCCTGATCCCATGTATAAGTGGGCTGAGGGACATCGGGCAAAGGGGCATTGCGATCCCAGAAATTCAAGGTTTCTTGATGCAACCAAGTGGCCTTGTGCTGATAATAACGGTGGGACAGGCGGGGATAGGCCGCGCGGACGGTCTCCACCAAGGTGTCCACGACATCTCCCTCCACTTGGTTTTGCAAATGCCGTGAGGCCGAGGGAGAAGGCAAGTGGCGCCATCGGTCTTCGGTGGCTTTATCCTTCACCAAGTTATTCATAATGAGAGCAAAAGTATCTTTTTGACTTTCCAGTCCCGACGCAAAGGCCAAACCAGCATCCCGCCTAACATCAGGATCTGCGGACGTGTTCATCAGGTGCAAGACTTGGGTTTCCGTGAGCATCTCTCCGCGATAGGGAAAACGCAAAGCCGCCATCATTTGATCGAACAAGCGCACCCAACCGCTGCGGCTGGTGATATGCAAATCATGCATCAGTTTTTCACTGGTTTCATCCAGCGTATGGGGTTTAAAAATCCGCACTTGCTGTAACCAAGGGCGATAGCGGGCGATACCCGCATGGGCTGCGTAAAAACGCTCCACATCCTCTTGGCTAAGGGCGCACAGGGCGAGGGTGAAAAAAATGAGTTGGGATTCTAGGGCTTGCAAAGCCTCCCTCGTATTTTGAAACAGTTGGGCATGGGCGGCATCGTTGCGGTTTTCAGAAAACAAAAGAAAGGTATAGGTGCCTAATTTTCCAAAAAGGGTAGAGAGCTCTTCATAATCTTGTATGGCCTGATACAGAATATCGGCACTGGCTTTTGAAAAATCCTGTGACGCAAACGTCTGAACAAAACGCTGGGTTTGGGTTGCGGCCGCTGCCAGAGCCTCTTGGAAAGCTGGATCCTTTGGGCTTACAAACAAATCCTCCAAACGCCACTCGGGCAGGGTTTCGGTCATAAGGCTTCTCTTTCCGCGTGTTTCTCTTGGGATAGGCCGCGAGAGCGGGAAAACACATCCAGATAATGCTGCACAACACTATGTTCATGATAGTGTTTTTTATACATCTCATGACCTTTTTTGGCGAGGTCTTTGGCCAATTTTTCATCCTCGAGAACGCGGGATATGGCGGATGCCAGAGCCTCTGCATTACCCACGGGCACCAAAAGGCCTGTTTTTTCATTGTGGATCACTTGAGAGGGCCCTTCACTTTCCGAGGCAATCAAAGGCTTTCTGTGGGACCACGCCTCTAGAATCACAGATCCAAAAGGTTCATGACGGGATGGGCACACAAACACATCGGCGTGTTCCATAAAGGGGGTGATGTTGTCCTGCCAAGGCAAAATATGGACGCGGTTGGCGATGGGGGCTGCCAATTCCATCAAGGCTTGTTTTTCTTCCCCCTCCCCCAGCAAACACAGTTGGGCTTGGGGGATGTTCATCATGGCCCGCAACAAAACATCAAAGCCTTTGTTGGGGTGAAAACGGCCCAAAGCCAGAACGACCTTTTTTTTAGAATCAAAAGACAGTGTACTGGGCAGTGTGCCCCCTGTGATGGGCTCGTCCGCAAAATTGGGAATGGTCACAATCTTTTCAGCGGGCCACCCTTTATCCAGATAAAAGGTCCGCAGGTGGTCTGTCATGGCGACGATTAAATCACATTGACGATAATACTTCAGATCGTAATACCCCCCAGGACGGCCCACGTGCAAAGCCGAGCTTTTGGGACAAAACTTTGTGGCACGATTGAGCCATGTAAACACAACGTCGGGGTTGAAATCCTTGATATGCTGCGTGAAAAATTTTTTTGTTTTAAAATCAAAAACACCCCCGAATGGGGCCTGTCGCAGGGGAATACCAAAATCAAGGAGGCGTTTATAGCGGTCATAATTATGCCGCATCAAAACCTCAACCGTAGTGCCCTCATGGGCATGAAAAGCCCGAGCGAGACGCTCAAAGTGTTTTTCTGCCCCACCCTTGGCCGCACCCGCAATGGCCATTAAAATACGCATACCAACCTAAGCAATCTTGACAACATTGTTGGTATTGGCGCCGCCAGCAAGGCTTTCAATGGCCTCCAGATAAATCTGGAACAATTGATCTTCTTCGCTGCGCTCTTCTTCGCTTTTTTTGCGCCACGCCACCAGCTTGCGAATGACTTTTTTATCCAAGCCTGTGCTGGCAGCCTCCTCGTAAACGGCAGCGATATCGGTGGCAATGGCTTTTTTCTCTTCTTCCAAATTTTCAATGCGCTGGATAAAAGATAACAACTGCTTAGCACTAGAGGCATCAGGGGTGGTGGCGAGGGCGGTCATAGGAAATCCTTGAGCATTATTCTTAATCATGCCTCACGTTTCCACACTTCCCAACAAATGGCAATCCCAAAAACGTTTAATACCGTTGTTTTTGACACTTTGGCCAAGGTTTGTTACAACTGGGCAAAGAGTCCGCAGAAAGGCGTTTCCCCCGTGCCACAATCCCGTTCCCACGATACATATATCTTTGATCTGGACAATACCCTGTATGCCTCCGCATCTCGGTTGTTCACCCAGATTGATGCTAATATGACATCGTTTGTGCAAAAGCATTTTGATTTGCCCTTTCCCGAGGCCCAAGCCCTGCAAAAAAAATACTTTGAAGATCACGGCACAACCCTGTACGGCCTGATGAAAAAACATGACGTGAATCCCCATCATTTTTTGGATTATATTCATGACCATGTGGACTACACATGGCTCAATCCGCACGAAGACCTGAGAGCAGCCCTGAATGCCCTTGAGGGCACCAAAATTGTTTTTACCAACGCATCCAACCACCATGCCAGCCGTGTTTTGGAACGGCTGGGTATTGCGGATTGCTTTTCGGGGTGTTTCGATATTATCGAGGCGGATTTTGCCCCCAAGCCCCACCGCGAAACCTATGAAAAATTACTCCAAACCTTTGATGTGAATCCCAAACGGGCGGTGATGTTTGATGATATTCCCAAAAACTTGGTGACGGCCTCTCAGGTGGGGATGGCCACGGTTTTGATTTTGCACGATGACGAAGGCCTTCCTTATCGTTATGATGAAACCACCCATGGCCCTTTTGTTGACGATCAAACTGATGATTTGGCCCTGTGGCTGAAACATCATCACCAGATGATTTCCCAACCCTAAACAACGAAAGCCTTTGATAGTGTATGATCTCTTTTGCGGAACAACAAAGCCTGATTGAAGCCTCTTGGGATAAGCGTGACACCATCACCCCCGCATCGGCAGGGCCCCTTCGGACCGTGGTGGATGATGTGATGAGTGCTCTGGATCAGGGCCGCTTGCGTGTGGCCAGTTTCGAGGACGGATCATGGCGGGTCCATGAATGGGTGAAAAAAGCCGTTCTTTTGTATTTTCGCTTAAATCCCATGCGGGAATTGGGCGGGGGCATTAAAGATGCCCTGTACGGCGATGCCAAATGGTACGACAAAGTGCCATCTAAGTTTGCGGGCTGGTCCACCGATGCGTTCCAAAATGCGGGATTTCGGGCTGTGCCCCCGTGTACGGTACGCTTTGGGGCCTATATTGCGCCGGATGTGGTTTTGATGCCCTCGTTTGTGAACATTGGGGCCTATGTGGATCGTGGCACCATGATTGATACGTGGGCCACGGTGGGCTCCTGCGCCCAAATTGGCAAAAACTGTCACATTTCTGGCGGGGCAGGCATCGGCGGGGTGCTTGAGCCCTTGCAGGCTGCCCCCGTTATCATTGAGGATAACTGTTTCATCGGGGCGCGGGCCGAAGTGGCCGAAGGCGTCCGCGTGGGAACAGGCTCTGTTTTGGGCATGGGGGTTTATTTGGGGGCGTCCACCAAAATCGTGGATAGGGCCACGGGGGAGATTTTTATGGGTTATGTGCCCCCCTATTCTGTGGTGGTGGCGGGAACACTGCCCCCAACGGATCCCACAAAACCCAGTTTATACTGCGCCGTGATTGTGAAGCGTGTGGATGAAAAAACACGGTCCAAAACATCCCTGAACGATTTGCTGCGGGGGGATTGAGGGCATGGGAACATTCGTTGTTTTCGGTGGCACGGGCTTTGTTGGGCGTTCCATTGTGCATCATTTATGCGCGGCGGGACACAGGGTGGTTGTGCCCACGCGGTCTTTGGAAAAAGCGGCCGCTCTTAAGGTATCTGGCCATGTGGGACAAGTGACTCCTGTTGCCTTTGATCTGTTTCGTGCCTCTGAGGCCACCCTGCAAACCTTACTTCGTGGTGTGGATGGGGTGGTGAATACGGTGGGGATTTTATCGCCCAAGCGTTTGTTCAATGCCCTGCATGTTCAGTGGCCCAAAACCTTGGCCACGGCCTGTGGGTATTTGGGCGTTAAGCATCTGGTGCATATCTCTGCTTTGGGGGTATCGCCATCGTCCAAAAGTGCCTATGCGGCTTCCAAGGCGCGGGGCGAGCAGGGCGTTTTGTCTATTTTTCCCCGCGCCAGCATCCTGCGTCCCAGTGTGATTTTTGGACCTAACGATGGGTTTTTGGGGAAATTTGCCAAAATGGCCTCTTTTTCCCCCTTTTTGCCCCTGATTGGCGGGGGAAAAACCCGCTTTCAACCCGTGTTTGTGAGGGATGTGGCTGAGGCTGTGCTGACCGTCATGACCCATGATCGCTGCGAAGGACAAGTGTTTTCCCTAGGCGGCCCCAACGTTCTTTCCTTTCGGGATATCCTGCGAGCTATTGTCAAAACCACGGGACAAGACGTGCGTTTTCTCCCTCTGCCTTTTTTTGTCGCATCGGCTTTGGGATGGGTGTTGCAAACGCTCCCTCGTCCGCCCTTAACGGCCGATCAAGTGATTTTGCTGAAAAGTGACAATGTTGTTCCAGCCAACACAAAAACCTTTGGGGATTTGGGGATCTTGCCCACATCCATGCTGCCCATGCTGCCTGAACTTTTACAGGGGTATGTGCGTGGTGGACGGTGGGGCATACCGCATCCTGCTATGACGGATACCGAGACCTTTTTGCATGCCCACCTTTGATTTAGAACACGCCCACAAGGGGTTGGTTGTTGGGGTCGATGAAGTGGGTCGTGGCCCCTTGGCGGGCCCTGTGGTGGCGGCGGCTGTGGTGTTTTATACCTATGATATACCCCAAGAGGTTGTATCCCTGATTCAGGATTCCAAGGTTTTGTCTGCGGCCCAACGCTTTCGGGCGATGCAGGCCATGGCCCCCTATAGTGCGGTGGCATGGGGGGCGGCCTCCCGCAAGACCATTGATACGGCGAACATTTTGCGGGCCAGTTTGGTGGCCATGCAACGGGCGGTGATGACGTTGGGCAGGCGCTATGGGCCGTTTGATCATGTTTTGGTGGATGGCAACCATTGTCCGGCCTTTTCCTGCCCCGCCAGTGCCGTGATCAAGGGGGATCAACACAGTCTTTCGATTGCGGCGGCCTCTATCTATGCCAAGGATCTTCGGGATCGTCTGATGGCGCGACTGGCGGTACGGTATCCCCATTTTTCTTGGGAAAAAAACGCAGGTTATGGAACGGCTGCCCATTTGCGGGGCATGGACCATGCGGGTATCACCCCCCATCATCGACTATCGTTTCGACCCGTGGCTTTGCAACAAAGGGCCTAACAGATGCGTATTCTTATCGCGGGTCATTTCAAATACACCATGCATTACGGGATTATGCAAAAACTGTATCATGCCATGATCCGTTTGGGCCATGCGGTGATGCTGTTTGATGATCGCACGGTGGCCAGACGTGCCACATGGTTTGGGGGGCGACAGGTGGGGATTGCGCCCATGAATCTTAGATTTTTGCGGGCAGCCCAAGAGTTTCAGCCTGATATCATTGTTCTGGGGCATTGTGAAATGATATGGAACATCACGCTGGACCAGATTCGCCCCAGCCTGCCCCATGTGAAAATCCTTTATCGCAATGTGGATCCCCTGATGCACGTGCAAAACGTCAAAGATATTCATAACCGCACGGACAGTGTGGATTGGATTTTTCTGACCACAGCGGGGGAGGCACTGTCTCAATTTTCTGGCAAACGGGCCAAAATTGCCCATATCCCCAACCCTGTGGATGCGGCCATTGAAACGGAGAGAGCCTTTGCCAGTCCATCCTATACGCACGATTTGTTTTATGCCATTGGGGGCGTTTATGCCAACGATCCCCGCCCCGCCGTAGCCCAAGGCATTTTGGATGCTTGCCCTGATGTGTCGTGTTATTTTGGGGGGATGTTTGGCCAGCCCCATATCTTTGGTCCAGCCTATTATGCCAAGCTGGCCACGGTGAAAATGGGCCTGAATTACAGTCGGGAAAACAATGTGTATCTGTATTCATCGGACCGCATGGCCCAGTATATGGGCAACGGGCTGTTGACGTTTGTGCATCGGGATACGGGGTTTGGGGAGCTGTTTTCGGAGGATGAGCTGGCCTTTTTTGGTGATACCAAGGAGCTGCATGAAAAAATCCGCTTTTATGCCAAAGAGGATGCGGAGCGTATCCGTATCGCGCGGCAAGGATGGGAAAAAATCCACAAAGTGTTTTCCAGCGACCAAGTGTCCCGCTTTATGATCCAGTGTGCCATAGGTGATGGCATCATGGGCGAGGGCATTTTGGCAGATTCATTCCACTGGCCCACACAGGTTTTTTAGCGTGAGGCTGCCCCAGAAGGCTCCACTGGTGTGGAAGGCTCCACTGGTGTGGGGGCGGGCCGTTCTAAGGGGATTTTTCGGCCACAGGCGGACAGACAAAGCGTCGTCAAGGCCACAAGCAACACAACACAACAAAAGCGGCGCATGGACACAATCAATGTTGACGTTCCACCATTTTCTTTTTGATGCTGCCAATGGCTTGGGCGGGATTCAGGCCCTTGGGACAGGCGTTGGTGCAGTTCATGATGGTGTGACAACGGTATAGTTTAAAGGGATCCTCTAGTGCATCCAGACGCTCGCCCGTGGCCTCGTCGCGGCTGTCGGCAATCCAGCGATAGGCCTGCAGCAGCACCGCAGGGCCCAGATAACGGTCCCCATTCCACCAATAACTGGGGCAACTGGTGGAACAGCAGAAACACAGGATACATTCCCACAATCCATCCAGTGCCTTGCGCTCTTCAAGGCTTTGGCGGCGTTCACTGCCCGCAGCGGGGGCCGTGTCGCTTTGCAACCAAGGCTTGATGGACTGATATTGGGCGTAGGGCTGGGACAGGTCTGGAACCAGATCCTTAATCACGGGCATATGGGGCAGGGGAAAAATGCGCACTTCCCCATCAATATCCGCAATGGGTTTTAAACAGGCCAAGGTGTTGCCGCCGTCGATGTTCATGGAACAGCTGCCGCAAATCCCCTCGCGACAGGATCGGCGAAAGGTCAGGGTAGGGTCAATATCATTTTTGATTTTAATCAGCGCATCCAACACCATGGGACCGCAGGTATCCAAATCAACCTCGTACGCGTCCACGCGGGGATTGCTATCCCCATCGGGATCATAGCGGTAAATGCGAAAAATTTTGGTGCGACGGGCGGTTTTGGCCGCTGGAAAAAACCGCCCAACGGTATAGGTTGAATTTTTCGGCAGAGCAAAGGCAACCATAAAAGACCCCTCGATAAAATCATTGTGGTGGGATGGTTCTTTCTCTCACACCCATGCAAAAATCACAATCAAATTGTTTGTCCTCATGAGAATACCCAGCCCCGCAAACGACGGGGATGGGATAGGGTAGCGCGGATTACAGCTGGGCCGCCGTATTACTGAAACCAGTTTTGATTTTTCCACCAATAGTCTTAATAATCGCCACCGAAAGGGCCAAAATCAGTGCCACAATCACCCCATACTCAATCAGGGTCGCCCCCGATTCATCCGTGGTAAACGCAGACAGTTTGGATTTTAAAGAAGATAATTTTGTCATCACCTGAAACCTTTCATAATCGTGTCCAAAGAGTTACGCATATCGTCATTGCGAGCCTCCGCAGGAGGCGTGGCAATCCACTCTTTCCCGTGGGGGCAGGTCTGGATTGCTTCGCTACGCTCGCAATGACAAAGGTTCTGCGTAAGTCCTGATGCCATAAGCCCCCCCTCCCCCGCCGCAAACGACGGGGATGGGATAGGGTAGCGCGGATTACAGCTGGGCCGCCGTATTACTGAAACCAGTTTGGATTTTTGTACCAATAGTCTTAATAATCGCCACCGAAAGGGCCAAAATCAGTGCCACAATCACCCCATACTCAATCAGGGTCGCCCCCGACTCATCCGTGGTAAACGCAGACAGTTTGGATTTTAAAGAAGATAATTTTGTCATAACCTGAAACCTTTCATAATTTAAAACGCATTTTTTGTGTCTTTTAACACATGCCCAGTATGGCAAATAAAAGTTAACAAAAGGTTAACGGTTCATAGCCCCACAAATCCATGAAAAAAATAGGGGCCCCATCCCAATGTAAACACCAACCACCCATACAGCACATGTTCGATCCACACCAACAGGATATCCCGATGGTGTTCATAATGATAGGCCAAAATCATCCCCCCCACCGTAGATAACACCACGGCCACGGGATTCATAAAAATACTGTGCGCCGCCCCAAAGGCCAAGGCATTCCACACAATCCGTCCATGGGGGGACAGGTGCGACAGCCACGACCAAAACAAGGGCCGAAAAACAATCTCCTGCGGCAACGCCGACAGAAATGGGTACATCAGCATCACCAGCGCATAACGCTCTGGCATGGCCAACGGAAAGGCAAACATCCGTTCTGGATGCATCAGGGCCATCCCCATCCCCAACAGAACTGCCACACCCATGGCCCGCCATGCCACGCCGCGCAGGCTGGGCAGGCTGGGCCGTTGTACCACCATGGGCTGGTATCGCCACCACATCAGGGACAGCCCCCACAGGGCCACAAACCCCAGAACGGGCTTTTCCAGCCAGACAATCACGGCGGGTATGCCTGCAAAGGCCAACACGGCCAGTGTCGTGCGGATGGTGGTCATCCCCACGCCACCAAGGGGGGCAGGGACATCAAAATGGCCTCAACATTCCCATCTGTTTTCAAACCAAACAACGTGCCCCGATCATACAGCAAATTGAATTCCACATAACGGCCCCGTTTGATGAGCTGGGCCTGTCGTTCCCGATCCGTCCACGGCAGGGGCATGGCGTCACGGACAATGCTGGGATACACGGACGCAAAGGCCCGCCC
Organism: Alphaproteobacteria bacterium; assembly: GCA_947458235.1. GTDB lineage: Bacteria > Pseudomonadota > Alphaproteobacteria > JAJTHO01 > CANGYM01 > CANGYM01. Next base: position 1,713 of record CANGYP010000042.1, on the reverse strand, counting down.
AACATCTTGGGCAAAAGCAAAATCGGCATGGAAATTGCCCGTGTTCAGTTCGTCATAAAAAATACCGCCTACACCACGGGCTTCCCCGCGATGGGGCAAATAAAAATAACGGTCGCACCATGCCTTGAACGTGGGATAATAGGTCGGATCATGGCGATCACAGGCCGCCTGTAGCGCCCGATGAAAGGTTTGTGTTTCAGCCTCTTTGGGAAAAACGGGGGTCATATCACCGCCGCCCCCGAACCATGTGCGGGATGTGACCAAAAACCGCGTGTTAAAATGCGCCGCTGGCACATGGGGGGAGCGCGGATGGGCTACGATGGAAATCCCAGAGGCCCAAAAGGCCCCCGTATCTTGGGCGCCCGGAATGCTGGCGCGAAATTCGGGGCTGAAGGTGCCGTGAACGGTGGACATGTTCACCCCCACTTTTTCAAAAACACGGCCCCCCTTCATCACCGCCATCACACCGCCGCCGCCCCCCGGACGCTGCCAAGGCGTGGCGGTAAACCGTCCAGCCTTGGCAAAGTCGGGGTTGCTCTCATCCTCCAAGGCCTCGTAACTGGCGCAAATCTGATCCCGTAACTGGGCAAACCATGCCGATGTCAGGGCTTGGTACTCCGTCACGGCATTGGGAAAGGCATGATCCTGAATATCCATAATGACAACACCCGTGAAAAACGACTCATCCTAGCGTGCCTGAAACCACGCTTCAAGGGGATACGTCCAAACCATTGACCCCATGCCGCCTATGGGTCTATAGTCCCCCCCATGATGCGCTTGTTCATGTGGCTGTTGGTTGGGGCTGTTGTGTTTCGCGGGATGATCCCTGCGGGCTATATGCCGCAGGCCGCCAGTGATGGTCGCCTGTTCACCATGGTTATTTGTACCGCCACAGGATCGGAAACCATCGCGGTGGATGCCCATGGTCGTCCTGCGCAGTCAGAGCATCAGGGCAAGCACGCGGGTCATGCCCCATGTCCTTTTGCCGTAACCACCTCTGTGATTGTGCCAGTTTTGCTGGCGGCCCCGTTGATGGTGCTGCAGGGGTATGCGGCCCCTGTGTTTTCTGCCCCTGCATCGCATCCCGCCATGGCCGTGCTGCGCAAAACGGCCCCGCCCCGCGCCCCGCCCCTGTTTTCCTGATTTTTCGTTGTTTTTTCTGCATTGGCTGCGCCCTTAGGGTGCGCCTGTGCGTGCTTTAACGTTTCAGGAGATTTTCCATGACGACATCTTTGTCTTTCCGCATCAAAAGCGGTGGGTTTTGGCTCACCCTTTTTTTAATCACCCTGTCTTTGTCGGCGTTTGCCCAAGAGACAAAAAACAAACCCCTTTCTGTGAACATTACCAAAGGCAACCTGATCAAAAGCAATACCGTCCCCACCGTAAAGGAAGCCACCCGCACCATCCAGCAAACCCCTGGCGGTGTTGAGGTTGTGCCGCTAGAGGCCATCGAAAACCGTTATATCCAGAATTTTCAGGACACGTTGTCCTTTGTCCCTGGGGTATTTGCCCAAAAACGCTATGGGGAGGAGGTGCGGCTGTCCATTCGGGGATCTGGCCTGTCCCGCGGGTTTCATATGCGGGCAGGGCAATCGCATTAGAATCTAGCTAAGATTTGCAAAAAGATTTAAATAGCCAGCAAGATCCCATGAGAAGGAGTTTTGCATGCTAAAGCCTATGCGCGAGTACATTGAAAATATTCAGGATCCGAGG
>CANGYP010000041.1 GCA_947458235.1 Alphaproteobacteria bacterium | reverse complement strand
GCAAGAAGAACTTGACCAAATCGCTGAACAAATGAACAATACCCCACGAAAATGCCTCGACTACAAAACCCCAAACGAGGCCTTTTCCGCCGCTCTCAAAGGGTGTTGCACTTCGAGTTAGACACCGCCTGGAAAACTCTGGCGCGCTCGATTGGACTTGAACCAACGACCCTCAGATTCGGAATCTGATACTCTATCCAGCTGAGCTACGAGCGCTTAAAAAAACAAGAACAGGGCATAGAAATATATAAGATCTTTTCCCCCAGAGCAACATTTTGTATGCTGGCGTTATGATCCGCCCGTTTTTATCTTGTTTTGCTGCTGTTCTCAGTCATATCATGACGTTTTTTGTGGTGATGGTGGTGGTCTTGGCTGTTAACGTGGATCACAAAGAGCATGCCAGTGTTTTTCTGGAATCTCTGCTGCGGCAGGTGGTCCCCCTGATAATACCCGCAGATTTTTCAGCGGAAACCCTGCACGCCACATGGGATCCCCGGGCCAACAGCATCCAAATCCGTTTGGACCATATGACAGTGATCGGGCACAATGTGCCTGTGTATGCCGATGTTCGGCGTGTGATTCTGGATATGTCCTATGGTTTTCATTATCCCCGCCGCTTTATGGTGGATCGTTTGGTGCTGGATGGACCCCAAGGGCATTTGACCGTGGATGCCGCGCAAGAGGACCAAGACGCATTCTCCCCACCCTCCATACCCCTTGGGGGATTGCCTCTGCAACAGATGATTATTCGGCAGGGATCTTTGGTTATCAAAACCCCCACCCACGAAAAGCGTTTGGATGATGTTTCCGCCACCTATCAAGTCATCAGCCCCACAGACAGTGATTTAACCCTCCAAGGCACCTTTCGGCAGGGGCAGGCCACCGTGCCCTTTGGGGTGCAAGGGCGTGGCACCCTAAAGCATCAGATGCTGGAAACCCTCAGCCTTTCCATGACAACGGATCAGGCCGTTGTCCCTGCTCCCTCGGACACCAGCGCAGCCCCCCTGACGCTACGGGCACAGGGAGAGGTGATGTTGAATTTAAAGCACAAAAAAGCCACCGTGACCCAGCCCATTATCTTGAGTATGGGAGAGAGTACCTTAACCCTAACCGCCGAGGCCACACCCCAAGCTGTGGATGTTCGGGCCCGCTTGCAAAACCTGCCCATTGCGCACTTGGGGCCCCTGTGGCCCGATGAGTTGGCGGCGGGGGGAAAGGCGTGGGTGGTCTCTCATATCCCAGAAGGGATGGTCCCCGATGCGACCTTGGCTGTATCTCTGAAAGCCAACGCCACCAAAGCCTTTGATGTTCAAACCCTTAGCGCCACCGTTGCCCTGAACGGGGCCAAAATTGCCTATTTGCCCCAAATGACCCCCATCACGGGCGTGCAGGCCGCTTTGCGGTTTGATCTCTCGGGCATGACGGGTACCATAACCAAGTCTATGATGGGCACAACCCCCCTGAGCAAGGGCAGCGTCGCCATTACGGGCTTTGATAAGGATCTGCAAACCATCCTCATCAAAGCCCAGTTGACTGGCCCCCTGAAAGACCAAGTGTCGGAAATCATGCGGGCCATTCCCAAAGATTTTGCAAACGCTGGCCTGAATCAGGATACCTTTGGCGGGGATGCGGTGACGGCCCTGTCTGTGGGCTTTCCCTTAATTGACGAACTGGCGTTTTCGGATGTGACGTTATCGGCCACATCCCAAATCAAACGCTTTGTCATGGCCCACGCCGATTTACCCCTGCCTGTTCGGGATGGGAATCTTAAGGTAACTTTTAAAAACAATGTTTTGGATGTACGGGGCCAAGTGCTGGCCAAAACTGTCCCCGCCGATGTGGTGTTTCAGGGGGATTTTCGGGGCGAAAAAGCCAAAACAGGCATCACTGTGGATGCCGTTGTGCCAGCGTCCGAGGTGGTGCCCTATCTGCCCTCCATGGCCATGGTGACGGGGGCGGGGCGGCTGCGTCTGGAACAACCCATGGGCAAACAAGAGTCTATCATCACACTGGATGCCCAAGACATGGGCGTCAGTCTAACGGTGCCCACCTTTGTCAAGCCCAAGGGGGTGCCCTTAACGGCAACCCTGAAAGGTACCCCCGCCCAGCGGATCTTTGATGTTCAGGGGGAAAAGGGGGCCAAGGCCATGGGTACCCTTCAAACCACCCCCGATGGAATCACGCGGGTGCGGGTGGATGCCTTTACGTTGGGATCCAACGATATTCGCGCCGTTATTACCGATACCCAAGGCCATCTTAACATCGACGCCAGCGCCGCCGTGGTGGATTTAAAACACTTTGGCACTGGACACCCCGAAGGCTTCACCCCCCCCCAAGAGCCTGTGGATGTGTTTGATCTGCCTGAACTCACCGTGCGGGCCCAAAGCAAAATGGTGCATTTGGTGGACCATGATCTTCTGAACATGGCGCTGGACACCCATATGCACAACGATGCGCTGGAGCGTCTTTCGCTGTCTGGACGCTCTAAAACGGGCAAGCCCTTTGCCATCACGCTGAACCCCGAGGGCACATCGGTGGCCGTCACGTCCGAGGATACGGCTTTTTTAACCGAGGCCCTTGGTCTGCAATCCCGCTTGCAAGGTGGCACGCTGAAGGGCACCATTGCCCCCCTGAACCAAGGGCGTTTAAGCCCCCAAACCAAAATTCATCTGGAAATGAACCAAGTCACCCTGAAACGGGCCCCGATTTTCAGTCGGATTCTGTCGCTGGCGTCTCTGTCGGGGCCGCTGGAATTGCTGACGGGACAGGGGATGCTGATGCATACCATCGTTCTGGATGCGCGGTTGGGGAAAGAGACCTTTTTTATCGACAATCTGGAAATGAAAAACGCTTCTCTTGGGGTTTTCTTCACGGGACAAATGGGGCTGAATGACGACAGCATCGGGGGAAAAGGGGCCTTGGTGCCCGCCTATGCCCTCTCGCGCATTGTGTCTTTCATTCCTTTGGTGGGCAGTCTGTTAACCAACGAAGACAAAGGGATCATTTCCATCTCCTTTGGCCTGAGTGGCAACATGGATGACCCTTCTGTTACCGTTAACCCCCTCACCTCCGTGACGCCGGGGGCTTTGCAAGACCTATTCGGTATGGGACGACGCAAGACGGATGGTGGTGAGGGCGAGGACGCAGGCGATAGGACGGATGAGCCTGCATCTAAGGAAAAACGACCTTAAACCATGTACGATCACCCAGAAACGGGGTATAACCTCTGGCAATTCTCAGAGACAGGCCCTTTGTGACGCGCTTGAGCAAACGTATTTTTATCGATCCCATCACGGGTGAGGCCCCGCCTGTCCGTTTGTGCGATCATGAAGGCTGCATGGCAGAGGGCCTGTATCCTGCCCCCCAATCTCCGGGGGATTTGCGGCGGTATTACTGGTTTTGCCTACCTCATGTTCAGGCATACAATCGTCAATGGGATTTTTATCGTGATATGCCGCAGGAGGCCATTGAAACCTCTCGCGAGGATGACCGCCTATGGAATCGTCTGCGATCAGGCCGTGCCTCTTTGAATGTGGAATCCTTTTTGTATCAAAAACAGCCCCGCCCCGTGCCAGATACCGACATCCCCCCCAGATGGCGGGATTTGGATCTGCCAACGCTACAGGCCTTGCGCGACAGCCTCAGTATCCTCGGCCTCAGCAATCCACGCGTGGATTTTGATACCATCCAAAAAACCTACAAAACCTTGGCTAAACAACACCACCCCGACCAACAACACACCACCCCCACCGACGAAGACAGAATGAAAGATATCAACGCCGCCTACGCCGTTTTGCGCAGGCATCGCGGGGTTTTTGGGGGATAACACCACGCAAAACCCTATCGATAAAATGCCCCACATGGACGCCCACCCCAACAGTGCCCATATCTTTTAGGCAAGGTTTTCACCCCTGCACCATAGCGTTCCATAAACCGATAAACACGCCTAATCCTAGGGCTGTTCATTTCTAAAACAGGTGATGGGAAAGAACGGGGCGGGGTGGGGCAGGTTTCTTTCTGTGTCAAGGGGCGGGCTTTGCAAATTGTTGATTATGCTGCATAATCTATGATTTTAAAAAGGCATTTCCCGCCTCTGGGGTGTCGATTTTGGCCAGCCGCATATCCTTAATCAGGCGGTCTTGCAGGGTTTTGTTGGCGCGCTCAACCCGACCTTTGGCCTGGGGAGAATTCGCGCAGATAACGTCGATGCCTAGGGCCTCCATAGCCCGAGAAAACTGGGTTTTTTCGTAATATCCATCGATGTTGCGCGTGGTTAAAAAAATGCTATGCCAGTCGCTGTAATACGCCAAAGGACGCCCGTTTTGCCGCAAATGACCACGCACAGCGGCCATATAATTCAGCGTCGTTTCATGGTCACAAAACATTGCAAAAACAATGGCACTGGTGGCATCATCGATGAAAACCAGCAAACAACAGGGGGCGCTGCGGCCTTCAAACCAATTAAGGCAAAGTTTCAGGGGGCTCTTGATAATCACGCGTGCCTGCCGTGGGGGTGGGCTAATTATAAAAGAATACTGGCAATTCATCCTTTTGAATGATCTCATTGAGTTTATCGATCTCTGCTTGCTCTATAATGGGAATCTCTGACAATTCCTTTGCAAGATCGTTTCTCACCCAAGAAAAGTCCCAAATAGAGGTTTTTGCTTGGGTTACTTTTTGGCATAGTTTTTCTTGAAACTTTGGTTCTTTAAAATCGGGATTGGACTTTTTTATTGCCAAAGTGATGCGCTGTATCCAAATGTCCAGCTCTCCTGTGTTGGGAATATCATTGAATTTTTTAATGATTTTGTCCAATAGGTCTTTCTTCTGATTAGGATCGTTTTCGAATGCTAAAAAACGGCTGATAATCGCTGCAGCTTGTGGATAAACTTTAGGGTTTTTATGAGCAATGTCCGTTACAATGCTGATTAAGACAGTGATATTTTCATGCTCTTCCAGTTTTTTATGGCTTTCTATTTTGATGTAAAAGTCCGTGAAAGCTTTGCCCAACTGCCCACAATTTGGGAACTGCGTAGAAAGGTCATGAATAATCAGTAAATGTTTCTGGAGGTCTTTTTCTGTTTGTTTTTGCTTGTTCCAAAACCACTTATCGCTTTTGATGGATGGTGTTATGTTCTGAGGTGTTATGTTTTGAAAACTCTTTGAACCGCCTTCGAAGGGTTTCCCAGTTTTTTTCACATGTTATTGTATGAACCAGTGCAACATAAAGCACGGGGTTGATGATCTGCCGAGGACGCCAAGCATATTTTCCATCCTTATTGCTCAGTATTGTATGATTAATGTTCTCAACATTCCTTGGGCCGTTTTTTTTGTTTTTTTGTATTGTGCTTAGTTCGCCCGGTTCATTTATCATTTTTTCGTCTAAAAACGACAAAATGCCATTGAATGTAAAGTATGGTGGAAGTCCTATGGTGCAGTAGCTTTCCCCTTTCAGAAAATGCTTTCTGGCTTCATCATGCGTTAATTCCAAAACGCACTGACTTTTCTTGTTTTCAGAAACGACCTCAGAATCTGTCATAGATATTTTTGATTTACTTGGTGGGCGTACGTGGTCTCGAACCACGGACCTCTACGATGTCAACGTAGCGCTCTACCCCTGAGCTATACGCCCCAAAAACCCTCAAGGTCTTTATGCGGAGTCTTAGGGGCATTGTCAACACTCTCACACACACTCTCAAACACCAAGGCAACACACCAAGGCAACAGGGCCATTTAAAAGTGTTTACATTCAAATGTATGGGCTTTTTGGTTTGTCTTTACCCCAAAACCTCGTGTACCAGCGCGGGGGCATCCACGGCGGTGATGACGCGCTCTCCGCTGCTGCGGTCGATTTGCACGATTCGGCCAAAGGAGCGGGCCAAAATCCCGATGGCGGCGGCGGCATCCAGATTGGGGTTTTCTTGGGTTAAGTTCTGCCAAAACGCCCGCAAGGCCATTTCAGGGCTTTCTGCGTGAATGGTGGCCATAAAGTTGGAATGTCCCGTGGTCATCAGACGGTAAATGCTTTTGGCGTTGGTGACGGAGATTTCCCCACAGATAATCACATCGGGCGTCATCCGCACCACGGCATCCAAAACGTGGGAATACCCAATTTTGTTGGCCCCCGCCGTTCGTGATACCACCAGATGCACGCGGTTTTTGTGTTTGACAACAACTTCGCGGGTGTCCTCCACCGTAATGATGCGGCGATCTAGGGGGATGTATTCCACCAAGGCATTGAGAAAGGTTGTTTTTCCAGTGGCGGTGGCCCCTGAGATCAAAACGGCCTCCCCCTGTTGCACCGCGCCCACCAAATCTTCATAGGCAAAGCCGCTGTAGCGGTGTTTTTCGTGGGTGTGGATCTGTTTGGTTTCTTCGATGGTTTTTTCCCCAGGGCGCAGGTTAAAATCATCCAGTTTATATTTTTTTTCGGGATCAAAGCGACGAATACACAGCGCAATCCCTTGCGTATCGGCCAGATCATACCGCACGTTGGGCCCCACCACAGCCTGAAACCGATGGCCGCCAGGCAGGGTGGCGGATAATATGGGAATACCCTCTAAATCAAAGGTCTGATCCGTCAAATTGGCCAGAATGCGGCAAACGGCCATAATCAGTTTGACGGTAACCTCGGGGGCCTCGTGCGGGCGCCAGATATCCCGAACGGCTTTAACGAAGATCATGCCAGGGTTGTTGATGGCGATTTCCTCGGTTGTGGGATCATCATACCATTTTTTTAGGGGGATCAAGGCATTGGTCAACAGTTCGTTATCTAGGGCTGTAACGCTGAAACCTTCACTCATAAAAAACCTCTCCCCTTTGAACCGTTTGTTTTTAACCTAGGGTGCTGCCCCTCCTGGCGCAGGACCAGTGGCCGATGGTGCCGCCCCCGGTGGTGGACCAAAGCTAAACTGTCCCGAATCCTGACCAGGGAGTGTACCCCCAAAACCACCCGCAGCCTCGTTGGCTTGGCCTGCTTGGGCAGAGGCCGCCAGCACTTCGGCCAAACTCAGGGCTGCCGCTTCCCGATCCCCCGTTTGCAGAGCCTGAATCAGGCCCTTGGCCTTGCTGATCAAATCGCCGCCCCCTGTGACGGGCTCCAGCTTTTGTGGATCCCGCATCACAATATCCGATGTGGGCATAATCACAAAGCGTGTACCCGCAGGAATCCGTAAAATCGGCCGCAAATCCGCACTGTTGATCACCAAATCCCGCGCAATTTCCAGCAAGCTGCTGGCAAAGGACCGCGCAGCCACTTCCCCTTTGGAGACTTCTTCTGTGGAAAACGTCCCCAGATTGCCTGAAAAATTCAGGCCTGTAAAACTGCTCACCTGACTGTTGTCATCCGTAAAGGCCAGCGTTGTGGCGGTGGCCAGCATACTCAGAAGCAGGGGTTCGCCGTAGCGTTCAAACAAACGACGGTCCAAATCCCCACTCAGGCCACGACGGCCCATAACATCGGCGGTTTGGTTGCCCACTTTAATGGCGGCCCCATCGGGGCGAATGATGCGGGTCCAAACGACTTCGGCGCGGGATCCTGTGGGGCTGTTGCTGCCCCCGCCATTGTTGCTGCCCCCGCTGCTCCCTGCATTGCCGCCCCCACCAAACTGATAAATTCCCACAACGCGGGATCCCCCAGGAATCAGGATATTGCGCCCATCTGCCCCGAAAACGTTGTTTTCAATCACCGCCGTAATGCGGCCAGAGGGAATATCCGTGCTGATATGATTTTCCAAAACAGCGGGGATATAGCGATCCGCCGTAATCATACGGCTGCGGTCCACGGGATAGGTGGAGGTGACGGGCTCATCGCCGATACCAGCGTAATTTTTATCTTTATTGCGCCATGTCCCCTCGGGGCTGGGCAACAGCTGAAGGTTTTTCAGGCCACTGGTCCGCCGCTGGCTGAGCACCTGCTGCGCGTTGGCATAGCCCAAACTGGGGGCCTGTATTTCAGGTTCAGGAATGGCCATAGCTTGGGGTTCAGGAAGGGGGGGCAAAGACTTCCCTGATCCCGTCAAATTCAAAATCAACGGACTGTCTTTGCCCGAATGGGTCACCACAACCCCCGTGCGATAGGTCCGTTGTTCCATAGGACGAAACGATATTTCCATACGACAGCTTCGTTTTTCAGGGGTCAGCGCCGTTTCTAGGGTGCAATCCCCTGCGATTTTAAAAGATTCTGGATCCCCCGTCACCTCAATGCCTTTAATGGTCAAGGGTTCATCCCCATCATTGCTCAGCACCGCTGGCAAGGTCAGCAACTGGCCAATTTCCAGATCAGAAAAATCCAAATCTTTGGTCAGCGTGGTTAGGGCCGCTGGCTTTTTGGGTTGAATTTTTTCTTTGTTGACGACATCCAAAAGGTCGCGGATAGGATCCTCGCTGGTGGCCTGTTTTTGAGCGGCAGCAGACTCAGCGTCCTCTTTTTTCTTATCCCCACAAGCACCAAGAGAGAGCATGAGGAGACCCACAAGGCAAAGGATAACAGGGACATCATAACGGCGCGGACTCATAACATAATCTTTCTTTTTATAAAGCATTTTTTATGAAAAGGCAAGGTACTTGTTGGACAGGACAAATAGATGCACTCCCTTTTTCATGGCTTTTCTTCTGGTGTTTTAAACACAATCCTCTCGGGATACGCCACAAAGGCGTTGTTGGTGCTCAAGTTTAACGTCAGGGTATCCCCCAACATACCCTCGGTTTGCAGGGATGGCCCCACGGGGGCGCAGCCTTCGGCGGCGGTATCAATAAATGTGAAGTCATATGTCACGGTTTTTCCCTGACGCCCCGCCGCCATCCGCAGGCCCCGATCACAAATGCTGTGGGCAATCCCCACATCCCCCACAAACAGCAGGGCATGATAGGATTCCTTTTCAGAAACCGCCCCGCCTAGGGCCTTCATCAAGGCCTCCGCAGGTCCCGATGTGGTCAAGACATTGACACTGCGCCCAACTTCCAAGTTCGTTGCGGGTAAATTGCCCACCGCTGGCAACACCGAGGCCATGGGTCTGGAAAGAGAAAGATAGGCCATCTGAATATCCAAGATTTCCCCGCGTGTGGCAAAACCCTTCATGCGATCCCGCAGTCTGTTCAGGGCCACATTGGACGCTTCAAAGCGCACAGTCCCATTGGGATTGATGTCCACAATGTTGATGTTTTCTTGTTTAAAAACGGTTTTCCAAAAATCATAATTGGCTAGAGTCACTTTTTTGTCATTCACAATGCCCACGGGTGGCACACGTACGGTGGTGATGTACGTTTTCTGTAAGGTTAGGGTTTTGTTTTTCAACGTAACAACAAAATCATCCTTTTGGCCCAAAGCTTTCAAAAACCTCAAAATGGTCATGGCGGGGTCCATGTCACTGATGGGCAGCACACGGTCGGGAAAATCGATTTGCAAAACAATGCTTAAGTTTTCAGCTTTGGCCCATTCTGCCATCAGGACGGATAGGGCGATTTTGGGGCGTTGTTTCATCACATCCCCCAGTATGGTTTTTGAGGCATCATCCTGCAACGGGGCCTCGTCAATGATAAAAAACGGGGTTTTGGATACCTTGGGGGCTGGGGCATCCGCCACCGTCACCAAGGAGGGTGTGTTTTGGATCTTGTCTGGGGTTTGGGTCCATGCCGTTCCCACTTTGGGATTTTGGTGGGCGCACGCCGATAATCCCAAAACAATCAGGGTCAACAGAAGGGGCCCATAAACCTGAGAAAGCGTTTTCATGGTCTCTACCCTTTCCCTGTCCTTATTGAGGATCAATATGACGGGCGCTCTCTAGCTGCTGGGGTAATCCAGGTTGCGTGCCGCCGTCATAACGGGGATCCTCAAAAAAACGTTCCGCACTGTTGGGCGCGACAATCTCTTTGGGCATGCCTTTGCTGCCCTCGAAACTGCGGGGATAATCGGGGTGATACACACAGATGATCCGCTTGCCGTTCCGCAGGACAAAGTTCCCCACGGCCTCGGCAATCATGATGTTGCCTTTGGGGCCCACGGTGCGGGTGTTCACGACGCTTTCCACCTCATCCACCACGCGAAAAATCACGGGGCGGCGCACGGTATCGGCTTTGTCGCCATAGTCAAAATACGTCCACACGCCATCGGTAAACACACGCAGCGGGGCAATCTCTAAATCATCCGCACCGGGGGAAAAGATTTTTAAATCAAAGCGCAAATTGTCGGGTTTAAAGGCAATTTTTCGGATATAATCTGGCGGGGTCACGCCGCTTTCGTCGGGCATACCCTCGGTGGGGGCCGTGCTGGCGGTATCACCGCTGGCGGCGGCATCCAAAAGGCGTTTTTTGGGGTTTGTGGCGGAGATATAAACCGTTAAATCGGAAATCTGGTTGGAGTTCCAACCTTCGGATCGCACATAAAAGTTATAAATGTTGCCCGATGCCCCCAAAACGGTCATGTTGGTATCGGCACCCGCATAGCTGGGGCGCACCACCAGAATGTTATCCTTAACGCGCGAGGCCTCGAACAAAGCCGCATCGCCCAAAATGATCTGTTCCACGTTTTCCCATTCGGGCAATTCAAGGGTTGTGGTCATGAATTCACGGGTCCGAATGGCCATAACAAAATCAGGACGCCATACATACCGCACAATCCCTGGGGCCACTTGGCCTGATGCGCTGGTGGGGGCGTTCCATTGTTTTTGCAGGGCACCTAGGGGCATATTGCTGTTGCGCTCCATGGTTGGGTATTGGCCAGCGGCTTGGGCATTGATATCCCGCTCTGTTTCATCAATAAAGTTTGGGGATCCTCCTCCGCCGCCACTGCCCAGTAGCCCCCCGCCGCCCGCAGGACGTGGACCCGCCCCACCCGATGGCAAAAGCGGGGCATTGGCCGAAGGATTGCCCATGGGGGGACGAATTTGTGCCAAGGCCTGTGGCTGGGCTACAATCGCCAAACAAGCAGATAAGGTCAAAAGACGAAAAGAAAGGGATGTCATGGTCGCGTCTCTTAGAGTTTTTGGTTTTTAGTTTTGCATTAGGTTGTAACTAAAGACCATAAACCCAAGAGGGTTAAAATACTGTTCACGTTGTGTTGTTGTTTGGGGTGCAAATCCCACACGCATACCCGCCACCCAATTTTTGGTCAGCAAACGGGTTCCATAACGATCAAAATCGTTGGTTTGAAAATACACTTCGATGTAATCGGGGCTTTTGCGTTCAATGCGGGTGATGTCCACTTTGCGGTTGACGCCTTTGTCGAAAAGCTCTTGATAGGGCTCGGAAATTTTCTTGATAAAATCGGTGAAATCTTCAGGGCTCATGCGATAGCGCAGGATTTCTTCCCAGCGTCGTTTCATTTCCTCTTGATCCACCAAAATGGATTCACGAACGCTGACATATTCCCCAGCCATTTTTTCCGCAAACAGTTGCAGGCCCACACTGTTTCTTTGAAAAGGCTCGATGCGCACAACCTGATCTTTGGCCTCATCAAAGGTCACCAAAAACGGCTGGGTTTTTTTTAGGGGGACGAGGGAATAAATCGTCAAACTCAGAATCACATTCAAAAGAATGCTCAGATAAAACGCAATGGCAAATACCCGCGTGGTCCACAGATAACGGCGACCCTCTAGGGCCTGTGTGCGGATTTCCGTGGGAAAGACCCCCAATTTATCAGGGGCATTGCTGGTGGTATCAGGCACCTTCAGCTGCGGCAAAAAGGCACGTTTTCCAAAGCCAAAAAGTTTAAAGCTCATGAATTAAACCGGTGTTTTCCAAGAACCATAATCCTGCGGAACTTCGGCACAGGCGCAGGGGCTGCGCTTTAGCTCCTCTGGTTCAGTGCCAATGCCCACAGGATCAGGGGATTCTTTGTTACCGTATAAAGAAGAACAGGCCGTCATGGTCATAAGGATAACCATAGCACTGATGGTTCGAAAGATAAATAATTTTGACATCGTGATCACATCCTTGGTGTTCGGGTGTGTTTTTATACACCCTTTTTCATGGGATACCAGACAGAGGTCAACAAAGGGTTAAGCGCACAGCGCAGGGCAATCGCATTAGAATCTAGCTAAGATTTGCAAAAAGATTTAAATAGCCAGCAAGATCCCATGAGAAGGAGTTTTGCATGCTAAAGCCTATGCGCGAGTACATTGAAAATATTCAGGATCCGAGGCGTGGCAATGCGACGT
>CANGYP010000040.1 GCA_947458235.1 Alphaproteobacteria bacterium | reverse complement strand
GCCATAGATCCCCAAAACATCACCGAAAAAACCGATACCACCCACGGGATGCGACGCACTGAGGTGCGATCCGTGACCTCCGACGCCCATTTGGGGCATGTGTTTCCCGATGGGCCTGATGGGGGCCTGCGGTATTGCATCAATTCCGCCGCCCTCCGTTTTGTGGCCAAAGAGGATTTACAGGCTGAGGGTTATGAAGCCTATCAGGGTTTATTTGATCCGTAAAAACAATACGCACGATGGCGCGCCTCCCGAGGCGGCGTGGCCATCCGGTCTTTCCCATGACAGCTTTTCTGGATTGCTTTGCTGCGCTCGCCATGACAAGAATTCTGCGTAACTCCTGCCTGCGTCCAGAGATTGAGCGTGTAGGCGCCAAAGGTTGTGTGATATCTTCTGGACAACGACCCTTTGGGGATGGATAAAGCGTTGTTATCTGTGGGGCCAGTTTTTGGCCGCATTTTCCCTAGTGTGCCTCTCTTTGTGCCTCTCTTTGTGCCTCTCTTTGTGCCTCTCTTTGTGCCTCTCTTGTGGATGGGCGGTTCACCTCTAATCATTCAATCAAAACCATTGTTTTGTGGCATCGCTTTGCTTGCCATGGACATCTTGAAAGATTCCTTTTATAAAAGGCATGCTTAATGAAACCAACGATCTTTTTTTGAGGGGCCTGTATGACCATTCACAGCAGTTTTCTTGATACCATCGGCAAAACGCCCTTGGTCCGTTTTCCTAAATTGACGGCCCAGATGGCTTTGCAGGGCGATGTGGTGGGCAAGTTAGAATTTTTCAACCCGTTATCGTCTGTGAAGGATCGCATAGGCTTTGCCATGGTGGATGCTGCCGAGCGTTCGGGGCACTTGCAAAAGGGTGGGATTTTGGTGGAGCCTACATCGGGTAACACTGGGATTGCTCTGGCCTTTGTGGCGGCGGCCAAGGGATACCGTCTGATTTTAACCATGCCCGAAAGCATGTCCATGGAACGCCGCAAAATGCTGCGCCTGTTGGGGGCCGAGCTGCACCTAACCCCCGCCAGTTTAGGCATGAAAGGGGCCATTGCCAAAGCGGAGGAGCTGCTGGCCTCTCTGCCGGGGGCCGTGATGTTGCAACAATTTAAAAATGCCGCCAACCCCGATGTTCACCGCCGCACCACCGCCGAAGAAATTTGGAAAGACACCGCCGGCGCGGTGGATATCGTGATTTCTGGCGTGGGCACAGGGGGCACCATCACGGGGATTGGGGAAGCCTTGAAACAAAAAAAACCCACGCTGCAAATGGTGGCGGTGGAGCCCAAAGACAGCCCTGTGCTCAGCGGTGGCGCCCCTGGTCCCCACAAAATTCAGGGGATTGGTGCGGGCTTTAAACCCGATATCCTCAACACAGGTGTGATTGACGAAATTCTTGGGGTCAGCAATGACGATGCCTTTGCCACGGCCCGTTTGGTGGCCCGTACCGAAGGGATGCCCGTGGGCATTTCCTCTGGCGCTGCCCTGTGGGCGGCTATTCAGGTGGCCAGTCGTCCTGAAAACAAAGGCAAAATGATTGTTGTGATCTTGCCTTCCTCTGCGGAGCGGTATTTGTCCACGGCCCTGTTTGACGGTTTGGACGACTAGGACATGTTTGGGATTTCATGGACGGAGCTGCTGGTGGTCGCCGTGGGTGCCTTGGTGGTTCTGGGCCCCAAAGATATGGTGATTATGGCGGGAAAAGCGGGGGCTTGGATGCGTTCCTTGCAAATGCACTGGCACGATGTCAAAACCCATTTTCACGAATCCATGGATCGCTCAGGCGTTTATCAGGATGTCAAGGGCTTTTACAGGGATGTGACTCCAAACGCCCCCTTAACACAGCCGCCGTCGCCCCAAGATACGGGGCCCAAGCCTTCCTCACACGATGGATCCCATGTCTGAAACCCCTTTGGAATCCGAGCTGCCTCAACAGCCCCTGCTTGCCCATATGCAGGAACTACGGCGGCGCTTGATGCTGGCCGTGGGGGCGTGGCTGGGGGCGTCTGTGGTGTGTTATGGGTTTGTTCAGGATATCTATCAAAGCCTCGCCGCCCCCCTGCGTCATGCCTTTGGGGATGAGGCGGGGCGTCGTTTGATGTACACAGGCCTCACCGAGGCCTTTGTTGTGTATTTAAAAACGGCCCTTTGGGGGGGGCTGATTTTGGCGTTGCCGATTTTTCTTTATCAGATTTGGGCCTTTTTGGCCCCCGGTCTCTACCCCCGTGAAAAAGCCATTGTGCGGGGTTTTTTTATGGCTGGTCCTGTTTTGTTTTTTATGGGAATTGTTCTGGCGTATTTTGGGGTGATTCCCCTAGCGTGGCATTTTTTTCTGAGTTTTCAGAGCCAAGAGGGCCTGCCCATACAGATTGATCCCAAAATGGATGATTATTTTGGCTTGATCTTGCAAATTCTACTGGCTTTTGGGATAGCCTTTTTGCTGCCCCTGATTTTGGCCATTTTGATTTACCGCAATGTGATTGGGTTGGATGCCCTGAAACAATACCGCCGTCATGTGTTTGTGGGCATTTTGATGGTGGCGGCGGTCATCACCCCGCCAGATGTGATTAGCCAGCTGGCTTTGGCGTTGCCGTTATGGGCCCTGTTCGAGGGCACGTTGCTGGTGTGTGCATGGCTGAAACGCACAGACCCAAACCCTATAGACCCAAAACGCACAGACGAAGAGCCGCGCTCATGATCGAAACCGATGTGTTTTTGGCCGCCCTCCCCGATGTGTTTTCGGGGTTTTTGCAAACGGTGATGTTGGTGTCCTTGTCCTATGGCGCGGCGTTTGCCCTAAGTTTAGTATGGTTGGCGTTTCGATTTTCGGGGGTTGGGTTTTTGGCGGCGATGGTGCGGGCGTACAGTGTTTTTTTTCGGGGTACGCCCCTGTTGGTGCAGCTGTTTTTGCTGTATTATGGGTTGTCCCAGTTTGAAACGGTGCAGCGCAGCTTTTTATGGAACGGGTTTTTGGCGGAACCCTTGGCGTGCGCCCTTGTCACCCTGACCCTGAATGCCAGCGCCTATATTGCCGAGATTTTGCATGGCGGCATGCAAGCTATCCCCAAAAACAGTTTGGATGCGGCGCGTTCCTTTGGCATGTCCCCTTTGGTGATGGCCCGCCGTATTGTTTTGCCTTTGGCCTTTCGTAACAGTTTAGGCGGACTCAACAACGAATGGATTTTATTGATCAAGGGCAGCGCGGTGGCCAGCACCATCACCCTGATGGAACTCACGGGTATTACCCGCACCCTGATTGCCCGCACCTATAGTCCCTTTGAATTTTATGGGCTGGCGTGCTTGCTGTATTTCACGCTTTCCCTGCTGAGCAATCGGATTTTTTCGCATTTGGAGAAACGCTTTCAAAAGCAAACCTCGCGCCATGCGTGACAAATACGCAACAGTTCAGGTCTCTTTGCGGTATGCGATGTATGAAAATCCGTTGCAAGTTGATGCAGGATGGCTTATGCCTCTAATCTAAAGCTTGTTTTTTCAAGCCCTATATCCATTCACAAAGAAAAAATGCAGGGGTTTCTGTTATGTCAAAATTGAAATGTTTATGTTTGGGCCTTGTTATGGCGCTGGCCTCTGTGGTCGCTGCCAAGGCAGAGAGTGCCAACCACGATGCTGTGTACGATAAAAATGGCAAGCCTGTTGTTGCCAAATCTGGCAACTGTGTGCGCACCAAGTGGACACAGGCCAATGATCCTTGTGCCGCCACCCCTGAAGCCACCCAGCAATCTCAAGACAACCTGTTTGCTGGTGGTACTGTGACCACAGAAGAGGCCACGGTTTATTTTGATTTTGATAAATCTAACATTAAACCTTCTGAAAAAGAAAAACTGGATCGTGTTCTGGCCGCCCTAAAATCTGGCACCATTAAGAATGCCCGTATCATCGGTTACACCGACCCCATCGGAACCCGCGAGTACAACCAAAAACTGTCTGAAAGACGTGCCCAAGCTGTTTTGGACTACTTGACCCAGAACGGTTACAAAGACGTTCAGGCCACTGAGTTGAAAGGTCTGGCCTATGATGACTTGGTTGTCCGTTGTGATGATGTGAAAAAACGTATCAAGCGCATTGAGTGTCTGTGGAAAAACCGCCGTACAGAGCTGGCGTTCGAGTTTGCGGCGGCTGCACCCACTGCACCTGAGCAACCTGCTGCACAGTAAGGTCTCTTGCTTGAATACATTGTGTGTTGTTTTTAGGAAGACCAAGGGCATCCCCCTTGGTCTTCTTGAGTATCCAAAGCCTGTTAAAGGTTTCTGATTCGCGGAGCCAAGGGGCTGCCCCAAGAGAACCTCTGGCCCCCCTCCAAGGCCCCTGCTAAAGACTGTGTATGATGTTGTCTGTGTCCCGCCTTTACCGTGCTTTGGTGCATTCCGTGCATGGATTGCGTGCGGCTTGGGATACGGAACCAGCGTTTCAATTGGAAAGTATGCTTTTGATTCTGGCGTTGGGCGTGGCGGCATGGCTGCCCGTCACAACGCCCGAACGTGCGCTGTTGGTTCTTAGCAGTGTGCTGGTTTTGGGGGCCGAGCTGATGAACACGGCCATTGAAAGCACCATCAACCGTATCGGGCCCGAAATTCATCCCCTCTCTAAAAAAGCCAAGGATGTTGGCAGTGCGGTGGTGTTCATCGCTGTGCTTCAGGCACTGGCGGTATGGGGGATTGTGGTGTGGCCGTTGGTTTCGGCGTGGATATAAACATCCTCCCCCATGGGCTGCCTCTCTAATATGCGTAGTCGGTGGCGTTGCAAATCTGTGGTCCACAGATCCCCCAGCAAAGGCCGCGCATCCCCCCCCAACATTACAGGGGCATAGAACAGGTGCCAACGATCCACCAGTGTCTGTTGGAACAGAGATGTCACCAACGCAGGGCCCGCTTCTACCATGATTTGCGTTAAGCCCTCTTTGCCCAAGGCGATGAGGGCCTCTGCGAGGCTTTCCCCATGGGTCATCATCAGGATTTTATGAACATGCTTTTGCACAACAGGGGGCACAGGGTGCCACGTGATCAACCATAGGGGGCCTTCCTCTTGGAAAAAGGGCAAGTCTAAGAAAAAAGACATATCTGGTGTGAATCGCGCCGTATTGCCCACCACAATCCGCACAGGTTGAGGGTATTGAAAGCCCTGCAGACGACACGTCAAACGGGCCCTATCTGCCACAATGGTTTTACACGACGTCAACAAGGCATCATAACGCGCGCGCAAGATTTGAACATGCGACCGCGAAGCGTCTCCCGTGATCCATTGGCTGCGTCCGTCCGCCAAGGCCACCCGACCATCCAGCGATACCCCCATTTTCACATCCACAACAGGACGTTGACGTTGCAGACGGCTAAAAAATCCCCTATGGACCTCTTGGGCCCGTTGGCCACCATCCCCAAGGGACACAGGAATCCCTGCGCGGCGGAGCTGTTCCAGCCCTTGGCCCGCCGTGCGTGAGTCTGGATCCTCGATGGCGGCCACAACATGCCCAACCCGCGCCTGAATCAATTTGGGCACACACCCATGGGCACAGGGTTCCAGCGTGACATACACCGTGGCACCTTGGGCCCGATCCCCTGCCTGCCCCAAGGCTACATCTTCGGCATGAGGACGCCCCCCTACCTGCGTGGCCCCCGTGCCCACCACAGTCTCCCCCTGCACAATGACACATCCCACACAAGGATTGGGCCATGTGTGCCCTTGGTGCGGTTGCGCCACGTCAAAGGCGTGCTGCATAAACACAGAAGGGGTCATCATAAAACCAAACTTTCCATCATTGACAACCCCGAGTGTATCAGGGTTTATAAAAAAAACATCCGAAAGCATCCTCATGCCCCCATCCCAACGCATCATCGGCCTTGATCCCGGATTGGGTACTACGGGATGGGGGGTGATTGAAACGGATGGACACCGTCTGCGCTATGTGGATGCGGGCTATATTGCGCCCCCCAAGGCCCTTGGTTTGCCCGAACGATTGGCGTTTTTGTACCAAGCACTCTGTGCTTTGCTGGAAACCCATCAACCCCATCGCGCGGCTGTGGAGATGGTGTTTATCAATGGGAATGCCAAAAGCAGCTTGACGCTGTGCCATGCGCGGGGGGTTATTCTGATGACACCGGCGGCCTTTGGCATTCCTGTTTGGGAATACCCTGCCAACACCGTCAAAAAATGCGTTGTGGGGGTGGGCCATGCGGATAAAGTGCAAGTTCAGGCCATGATCCGACATCTTCTCCCCTCGGCACCCGTTTTTGCCAAGCATGATACCGCTGATGCCCTCGCCGTGGCCATTTGCGGCAGCTTGGCCGCCCCCAAAAATGCCGTGTAACCCTATCATCCCCGCGAAAGCGGGGATTCATAGTGTTGATTTTTATAGATTCGCTCCGCCCACCTTCGGTGTCCCGCTTTCGCGGGAATGACACATTGAGGGTTTCTAGATGTGCCCTCCCGTAAGAGTCGTGGCTGCATAACTTGGCTTCGGACCTCACGCCCCTTGGGTGCGGGTGCGGCGGTCTTGGCTCATGGCTTGGCTGTTTTCCAGCTCCTCGTTTTGTAACCATTGCAAGATTTTTTTGGTCATCTCCAAAGCCTCATAAAGGCATTGCTCCATAAAAGACCGCCCCCACGTTACCCCTTGACGGGTGCAAAAAAACAGCCCTGCGAAAAATCCCACAATAATCCCGTAGTTGTGGGTAAAATCATCGGCTTCAGAGGGCATCATGGCCCTGAAAAACCCCCGAACATCCTGAAAAAAAGCATCCATGGCCTCGGCAACCTTCCCACCGTGCTGTTCCAAAAACATCACGGCCGTTTTCAGGCCGACTTTGATTTGCACTTGGGCGGGTGTGTCACCCGCTTGGGGGGACATGAACATACCCAAAAGACCGACAGCGTCCGGAAACATTTTAGGTCCTACGGGCACAGGGCAAGCCTTTGGTAACCGTCGTGGACTAGAGATCGGACCATAGACCCCATCCTGTTTTTTTGCGAGGATAGACATAAAAAACGGTGAACTTTGAATTTCAGATTGTGAAAAAGTAAAATCTATATTATTATTGTCAACAATAATAGCAGATTCTTTATTGGCCGCAAAGCGTTTTTATTGGTCTGTTTTTATTGGTCCGATGGCAGGTTTTGCTGGCAGGTTTTTCCCGTAAAGGATGACAGGCCCTAGGGGCTGGCCCACAATCTTGCCCTATCATGATCACCAGTCTGATCACCCGTCTTGTGTTTTTGTGCCCCCTTGGGTATGGTGACGCATCACATGTGAACAATAATAGGAATCCTGCTATGCTGATGCGATGGGGCTTTGCGTGCCGATGGGTGATGATGGTGATGGTTGTGGTGCTGTGGCAGACGGCCCAAGCCCGCGCCGAACTGACGGTGGACATCAATCAGGGCACGTTCAAGCCCATTCCCATGGCCTTTGTGCCGTTTTCCGTGACGCAAGGGCAGGATGCCATGCTGGGGGAAAACATCCTGCGTGTTGTTCGGGCGGATCTGGAAAGCACGGGTCTGAT
The DNA here is from genome assembly GCA_947458235.1 of Alphaproteobacteria bacterium. Classification (GTDB taxonomy): domain Bacteria; phylum Pseudomonadota; class Alphaproteobacteria; order JAJTHO01; family CANGYM01; genus CANGYM01. The sequence continues at coordinate 4,753 of CANGYP010000040.1, read as the reverse complement.
TCAACCCGTCAACACTATGGCTTTTCCTGAGGATCTGGGCGTGTTTGAACAAATCCCTGATTTTGCCAGCTGGCGGGCCGTATCCGTGCAACTGATCTTGACGGGCAAAGTAGAGCGCACCAGCAGCACCACCATCAAGGTCCATTTTAAACTCTATGACGCCCTGCGCGGGGAAACGTTGCTTCATCTCAGTTTAACCACCCCTGTGGACAACTGGCGCCGCTTGGCCCATTTGATCGCGGATCAGATTTACGAACGCATCACGGGGGAAACGGGGTATTTTGATTCTCGCATTGCCTTTGTGGCGGAAAGTGGCCCCCCCAAACGGGTGCAAAAACGCTTGGCCGTCATTGATTCCGATGGGGAAAATTTGCGTTATCTCAGCGATGGGCGCAACATTGTTTTAACCCCCCGCTTTTCCCCCAAAGACCCCATCATCACCTATTTGGAATACAAGGGCAACAGCACCCCCCAAGTGTATTTTCACCACATCGACACGGGCCGCAAACAGATTCTGGGGCAATTCCCCGGCATGACTTTTGCTCCGCGCTTTTCCCCCGATGGTCGCACGTTGGCGTTTAGTATGGAGGTCGCGGGCAATTCCGATGTTTACACCTACGACATTGCCTCACGCAGGCAAACGCGCTTGACCAATCATCCGGGGATTGACACCTCCCCGTCTTTTTCCCCCGATGGAACCAAGATTGTGTTCAATTCGGACCGTGGGGGCACGCAGCAGCTGTATGTCATGCCTGTCACCGGTGGACCCGCCGAGCGCATCAGTTTTGGCGAAGGCCGCTACACCACCCCCGTTTGGTCCCCCCGCGGCGATTACATTGCCTTTACCAAATCCCGTCGCGGCACGTTTTATATCGGGGTCATCAAGCCCGATGGCTCGGGCGAGCGGTTGCTCACCAGCAGTTTTCTGGACGAAGGCCCCACATGGGCCCCCAACGGCCGCGTCATTATGTTTTTTCGGGAACGGCCATTGTCACGGGGACAAAAATCATCGGAACTCTTCACCGTGGATTTAACGGGCCGCAACCTGCGAAAAATCCCCCTGAACGTGCGGGCCTCTGATCCAGCATGGTCGGGGTTGAATCCAAATTACTAACCACTTTTGGGGGGAATGATGAGTACAGTACAATGGCATTATATGCAGGGAAGCCAACCCGTAGGCCCATTTTCCGAAGAACAAATCCGCGCAATGGTGGGAAGCGGCACACTGGACAGCAGCGCTTTGATATGGGCACAGGGATCGGAAACATGGAAGCCAGCAAAAGACGTTTTTAATATCAATGATGATGTTCCCCCGCCGCTTCCAAAGCAATCAAATGAAAGCCCTCTGATCCATGAGGTCCAACTGGAATCCAAGTGGGCTTCTGCTCCCCCTAGAGCGACAACGCCCTGGACTTTACCCACCAAACTCACAAACATTTGAAATAAATCAGAAAAAGACTTTGGATCAATGTTGGATAAAACGCGGCCGATTGTATCATGAGAGTGTATGCCGCGGCTTAGATCCAGCACGCCTTTCAGAGCATCCTGATGGGCCTCAGCAAAATCCTCCATCCCAACAAAATCATCAATCCCCGCTAGGGCACTTAGAACCAGTCACATAAAACATTCAATTTAAATTTTTGATCATAGTTTCAAGGGCTTGTATTGAGGCAGAAACCACCGAGCCCCCCCCCGTTGTGGGGGAGGGGTGGGCAATGCCACTTTATGGCCTAATCAGTCTTCAGCAGCAGCATCCGACCCCCCAGCCGCAGCCTCCGCCCGTTTCGCGGCCTTTTCAGCGCGTTGTTCGGCGCGTTCTTGGGCTTTTTTACCAGGCAGGGCTTTTTGCGGGTTGTTGCGGGGGGCGGGTTTGTCCATCAGGCCAGCGTTGGCAAGGAAGGTTATAACGCGGTCCGTGGGCTGGGCCCCAGATTTCAGCCAGTAGGCGGCGCGTTCGGTGTTGAGCACCACACGCTGGGCATGGTCACGGGGCAGCATGGGGTTATAGGTGCCAATTTTTTCCAAAAAGTTCCCATCCCGTGGGCTGCGGGCATCCGCCGCCACAATTTGGTAAAAGGGACGTTTTTTGGTGCCACCGCGGGCCAATCGTAATTTTACAGCCATAGTTCTCAGAGTCCTGTGTTTAAAGTTAAAAAGGGTTAGCCTTTCGGAAAGCCCAAGGATCGTCCCATCTGCCGCAATTGATGTTTGTTCATGCGGCCGAGAGATTTCATCATCTGCGCCATTTGCAGATGTTGTTTCAAAAGAAGGTTCACATCCTGCACGCTGCGGCCCGAGCCCTTGGCAATGCGGATTTTGCGCGACGCGTTCAGCAGTTTGGGATCCCGACGCTCTTTGGGGGTCATGGCACAGATGATGGCCTCGGTCTGGCGCATTTTTTGGTTGGCCTCTTCGGTGTTCAGTTGTTCTTTCATTTGGCCCAACCCAGGGATCATGCCCAGCAAGCTGCCGATGGATCCCATATTGCGCATTTGCCGCATTTGGGAGAGCATATCGTTAAAATCAAACTGGCCGCGGCGCAGTTTTTTCTCCATCTCGCGGGCTTCTTTTTCCGAAACCACCGCTTGGGCCTTTTCCACCAGAGAGACCACATCCCCCATCCCCAAAATGCGCCCCGCTAAACGGTCGGGAAAAAATGGGGTCAGATCGGTTATTTTTTCCCCCGTTCCCAAAAACGCAATGGGGCACGATGTGGCCGCCCGCAACGACAGCGCAGCGCCCCCCCGTGCATCACTGTCCATACGGCTGAGCATCAGGGAGGTGAGGGGCACAGCCTTAGCAAAAGCCTCCGCCACAGTCAGGGCGTCCTGCCCCGTCATGGCATCCATAACCAAAAGGATTTCTGCGGGTTTGGCGAGGGCCACGAGGCCCTTCAGCTCCTCCATCAAATCCTGATCCAGATGCAGGCGACCAGCGGTATCAATGCCCAAAACATCGTAGGAAATGGCGGCTTGCAAGGCGCGTTTCACAATGGCCAGAGGGGCTTCGCCCTCTATGATGGGCAGGGTGTCCACACCAGCCTGATGCCCCAAAATCGCCAGCTGTTCCCGTGCTGCCGGACGATAAATATCCGTTGAGGCCAGCAGAACGTTTTTTTGACCCTTGGTTTTCAAAAGATGGGCAATTTTCGCCGCCCCCGTGGTTTTCCCCGATCCCTGCAGGCCCACAAAGACAATCACCGCAGGTTTTTGTTTGTCCACATTCAGGGCATAGCCCTGCTGCCCCAGCAGTTTGACCAGATGATCATGGACGATTTTTACAATCAATTGATCGGGTGATAGGCTGTTGATCAGGTTTTGGCCCACAGCATCGGCCTTAACATCCGCCAGAAAAGACCGCACGATGGGCAGGGACACATCGGCCTCCAGCAGAGCAATGCGGATGTCCCGCAGCACCTGATCCAAATCCTCTTCACGCAGCACCCCGCGCCCCCGTAAGGAGCGAAAAATGCCCGTCATCCGCGTGGACAAAGATTCAAACACGTCTGGTTCCTTTTCAAGATAACAAAAAAGCCGCCCGTGAGCGAACCCTCGCCAACGGACGTTTTCTCAAAACACCGTAACGGTACCATATCATGGCTCTTCTGGCCAAGGTTTTTTTAAGGTTTTGTAGAAGCAGGAAAAATTATAGAAGATTATGGCAATCTTACTGTTGTAGCACGCAGGATCTGCAATAGCGCCTGCCTTTTGGTTTTAATGTCTGGTGATACGAAATTGGCCGATTGGGATATGAGCCTTGGTTTCCATGCCACTTCATACATCACACATGCTGATGAAGACTATATGGGCTTAACGGAGTTGAGCGAGGAAGCGGATCGATATTTGTCGAAGCGAGGCGTGCCACAATATATCCTGACCGAGGCGGAGGCAAAAGGCGCGAAGAGTATGGAAAACGTTCCTGCTATTAAGCTCGCTGATCTTTCTGGCCTTCTGGACGGAGACAAGTTGCTATCCCTCGATTTAGCTAAATGGCGTATTGTAGAAAATGCCATGGGTAAGCAAAAGAATAGGAATGTCTTTAATTTCAAATCCGTACTGCAAGCCATCAGAGAAAGCTCCCCATTCATTTTAAAGGCGCATGCGGATAACCTTTACCAAGCTTATCGATCCGCTGACGTAGATAAATTCTCAAGTACCATAGGGGATATCATGGTACAGCTTGTCCCCGCTGCGATGAAAGCTGTGGATGGCCCTGAACTGTATAACTATACAATGAATAATCTAAAACAGATTGAATACCTGAAGACGGTGGAAGATTGGAACACTTGTGCCAGCTATCTTGACGGAAACGGGGTCTCTGGGATTAATGTCATGTCACAATCGGCTTTGCGGGATGAATTAACATCATTATCAAACCTGATACGCTCAGCTGGGTCAAAAGAGTGGAAGGAGCAGCCTATTCCGAAGTGGGCGGAACGCAAAGGCGAAGAGATTACGCAGGGAGCAGCTGTTGCGGCTATGAACGCGGGTATAGATTTAAATCAGTTGGATAAAAATCCTTACCAAAAATGCATTTGGACGTATGTGCTTATTAAACTCATTATCGAAGAGGGAGTCGATCGTGCTCCACCGATTTTAAGATGGCTAGGGCGTGTCATCATTTGCTCAAAAGCGGCTTTTCCCGTATGCTGGGCTGTGAATTCTGCCAAAAAACAGTCAATATACGGCCAGTATATCGACCGTTTTTTGCCAGTTTCTCGCCTCAGCATCCAGAAAAATCCATCTTTCTCGCT
>CANGYP010000039.1 GCA_947458235.1 Alphaproteobacteria bacterium | reverse complement strand
TTGATTGCTGTCAAACACCGTCACTTCGCTGAGCGAGCGCAGCAGCAGCTGTGTGCGTAAAAAGTTGGCAAATTTTTGGGGATCCCCCATCAAATCAAAGGCGTTTTGATTCAAATCGTTGGCCATGGCCTGAACGTCGCCGCGAATGATTTTTTGGTGTTCGCCCAAATAGGCCTCGGCCACGGCCAAAGAGGCACTGAGTGCCGTTCGCACCCGTTTGGAAAACCATTCCTCGATCCCCATATTCAGCAGCAGCACCGAAAACACAATCACCACCACCGATGGCACCACCGCCACCGAAGAAAACAACGTCACCAAACGGGAATGCAGACGGGAGCCGCCTTGCCGTTCCTTAAGACGCAGCACGTGCCGCGTGATGGCGGCCGCCAACAACAGCAACACAATGGTATCCACCACCAACATGGTCACAATGGATTGTGGCGATGGGCCAAAGGGGGGATTTGTGGTAAACAGCGTAATGGTGCCCACAACCGCCATCAAGGCCAAAACCACCAAAACCCACGTGGCCACCCGCCACACTGTGCGTTGATGGTGACGCAGCCATGTTTTATTAACACGAAAGGATTTTGAGCGCATCATCCAGATGATTTTAGGATTTCATAGGCTTTCATGGCCCTGTCCCTGCCCTCTTGATGGTCCATGATGGGGGCTGGATAGGATAATCGCGATGGATGGTCCCAAGGTTTGTGAACAAGAGGGGATTTCAGGGGGGAGAGTTCGGGGAGATAGGTTTTCACATACACCCCATCTGGATCAAAGCGCTCGCCCTGTAGGATGGGATTAAAAATCCGAAAATACGGGGCGGCATCAGCGCCACATCCAGCCACCCACTGCCAACTGGCGGCATTGCTGGCGGGATCAGCATCCACAAGGGTATCCCAAAACCAAGATTCTCCCTGTTGCCAAGGAATCAACAGGTGCTTGGTCAAAAAAGACGCGGTAATCATCCGCACACGGTTATGCATCCAGCCCGTTTGCCATAATTCCCGCATACCCGCATCCACAATGGGGTATCCAGTTTTGCCCTGTTGCCAAGTCCGCAAGTCATTTGGCCGCTCGTTCCATGGAAAACGGGAAAATTCGGGGCGAAAGGGCTCCGTGGCCAAACGGGGGTTATGGTATAACAGGCTATAGGAAAATTCACGCCACACCAGTTCCTTTAAAAACGTTTCCGCTTGGGTTTGTCCAGCATCAAGGGCCATCAGCCCCTCGTGCCATGCGTGACGGATACTGATTTCCCCAAAACGCAAATAGGGGGACAGCCGTGACGTACCATCCAAATCTGGACGATTCCGATGCTCTGCGTAGGTGGATAGGTTTTGGGTTAAAAATGTTTGCAATCGGGCTTGGGCGGCTGCCTCCCCTACATCCCAACGCTGGCGCAGACCAGCCGCCCAATCGGGTTTTTGGGGCAACAGGGCCCAAGACGCCAAATCCTCAGACACACACCCCGCCACAGGCGGCGGCAAGGTTTTGGGGGCGTTTTGGGGCAGCGGAATCCTATCCCGTTTTGAAAACAGATTTTTCCAAAACGGGGTATACACCGTATAGGGGGTATCATCGGCTTTCAGGGCGTCCCAAGGTTCCATCAGCAGGTGGCTATTGAAGGTTTTCACCCCCACCCCCATGGCTTTCAGCGCAGACTTGATATCACCATCCAACGTCAAGGCATGGTAACGGCGGGACCAAAACACCTGTTGAACGTCATAAGCCCGCACCATTTGGGGCAGGATGGTTTCGGGATTGCCTTGGCGGAAAATCAGGGTTTGCCCGCGTTGGGTAAGAGCGTCAGAGAGTTTTTTTAAGCTATGATGCAACCACCACCATGACGCCCCACCCAAGGGGCGCAGGTGGGGATGATGTTCCAAGATATACACTATCATCAGGGGTCCATCATGGGCCGCCGCCGCAATCAGGGCGGGGTGATCGTGCAGGCGTAAATCATCCCTCAGCCATAACAGGGCGGTCATAGTTTTCTCATCAAATTCGCTTCTAAAAATACATCAATATCGCCGTCCAAAACCCCTTGGGTGTCAGAGGTTTCCACGTTTGTCCGAACATCCTTAATCATCTGATAGGGGTGTAGAACATATGAGCGGATTTGGTGGCCAAAACCAATATCGGTTTTGCCGGCCTCCAAAAGGCTGGCGGCGTCTTCGCGTTTTTTCAGCTCTTGTTCGTACAGGCGGCCTTTGAGCATTTGCATGGCCTGATCCCGATTGCGATGTTGCGAGCGATCATTTTGACATTGCACCACAATTCCCGTAGGGATATGCGTGATCCGAATGGCGCTGTCGGTTTTGTTGACGTGTTGCCCCCCCGCCCCTGAGGCCCGAAAGGTATCCACCCGCAGGTCTTTGTCCAGAACCTCGATATCAATCGCTTCATCCACAACAGGACTAACCCAAACAGAGGCAAAGCTGGTGTGACGACGGGCCCCCGAATCAAAGGGGGAAATACGCACCAAACGGTGGACGCCGCTTTCCCCCTTCAGCCAACCATAGGCATAGTCCCCCTCAATCAACACGGTGGCGGATTTTAAGCCAGCCTCTTCCCCTGCGGATTCTTCCATCAGAGTGCAGCGATAGCCCCGCCGTTCGGCATAACGGGTATACATGCGCAGGACCATTTCCGTCCAATCTTGGGCCTCTGTTCCCCCCGCGCCAGCGTTCACGGACAGATAACAATTGTTGGCATCGGCATCCCCTGAAAGCAACACCTCCAGCTCCAGTCGGGCCAAGCGTTTTTGCAGGGACAAAAGGGCCGCTTGGCCTTCGGCCCACGTGGCGTCATCGCGCTCTTCTTCCCCCATGGTCAGCAAGGTCAGGGCATCATCAAAAAGCCCCTGAACCTGATCAAAAGTAGACAGGCGTTTTTCCAAGGCTACTTTGTCTTTGGATATCTTTTGCGCCGCCGCAGGATCAGACCAGAAATCTGGCGATTCGCAACGTAAATTCAAATCCTCCAATCGGTTTTTGACGTTATCTTTGTCAAAGAGACCTCCGCAATAACGACAGGGACCGTTCGCAGGCGGCGATAGGCTCTTTGACCAAGTCACGGTTGATGGGGCTCATGATGCAATCCTTATGCAGTTAAACGACGGAAAATATCTTGAAGATCCTCTTGATCTTCGGAAAGGTGATGGGGCAAAATCCGCTCGCGCTCTAAAATCTCCCGAATGTCTTTCATGGCATCAGGGTTTTGGGCTTGCACACGCAGGGCCACCAGACCCTCTTGGGGGGATAGGCCCTGAGAAAGCTCCATCGGGTAGGTTAGTTTTTTCACGCCCTCTTCGAACCGTGGGCGATATTTGCTGGCCAAGGTGATATGAAAGATGGATCCAGATCCGTCCTGACGGCGGACCTGTGCCGGTGTTGTGTCCACCACAATCTGGCCCCGATTCAAAACAATCAGGCGGGAACAGATGGCATCCACTTCCTCTAGGATATGGGTTGAAATAATGATGGCCTTGTTTTTGGACAAATCCCGAATCACAGAGCGTAAATCGTGTTTCTGATTGGGGTCCAGACCATCGGTGGGCTCATCCAACACCAACACGTGGGGATCGTGCAATAGGGCGGCGGCTAGGGCCACGCGACGCTTGAATCCCTTGGATAATTCTTCGATACGCATGTCCCACACAGCGGACAAATGGGTCATATCGCTGGCATGTTGCAGACGCTGGCGGCGCTGCGCCCCAGAAAATCCGTGACAGCCGGCGATGAAGCCTAAAAAATTATAAACCGTCATATCTTCGTACATGGGGGCACCTTCGGGGAGATATCCTAGTTTTCGGCGCCACAAGGCGGGGGAGGTCATCACATCCTGCCCCATCAACGTCACACGCCCACGACGGGGGCGCAAAAATCCCGCCACAATGCGCATGGTTGTGGATTTCCCCGCCCCATTCGGGCCCAGAAATCCCAAAACATCCCCAATGTTCACATCAAAGGAAACATCAGACAAAACCGCGCGATCCCGAAAGGCATGGGAAACCCCCTGAACGGAAACCGCAACTGGCATAAGGGACATACTGCCTCCAGATTTTTTGGGCAATGTTAACTTGCTTTGACTAAGCGGTGTGACATGATCTGTCAAGTCGCCTGAGATTACGGGTTGAACCATAGCACCTCTTTATTTCGATGGATACATTGTCTGGCTTCGGCTCAGGTATGTTGTGTTGAATCCGCATCACCACCTTCCTCGCATCCATCTCAAGCAAAAGCGCGATGTCACCGTCATGATAACCCCCTTGCTCTTGCACAGGATTGTGTGGAAAGATGCAGATCTCAGATTGAACAATGAGAGTCCAACGAAAGAATCGCCCATCATGTCTGTAACCATGACGCTCATCAAACGAGAATTATATCGTTTCTTCCTAACACCCGTTGCCTATGTGTTTATGGTGTTGTTTTTTTTACTTGCGGGGGCGTTGACATTTTTCCTAGGAGATTTTCTGGGGAACAATCGGGCGGATTTAAACGCGTTTTTTCAGTATGTGCCGTGGTTGTTTTTGCTGTTCATCCCCGCCCTAACCATGGGATTGTGGTCCGAAGAGCGCGGACGCGGTACGCTGGAGCTGTTGCTGACCCTGCCGCTCTCCACCTTTCAGGCCAACGCAGCCAAATATTTTGGGGTGTTGATCTTTATCCTCATCACCCTCCTGTTGACGTTTCCCTTTGTTCTGACCGTTTTTTATCTTGGGGACCCTGATGCAGGGGTGATCTTTGGGGGGTACATCGGGGCATTTTTGGTGGGGGCCCAGTTTGCCGCCATCGGCCTTTTCTGCTCTGGCTTGACCAAAAATCAGGTGGTGGCGTTTGTGTCGTCTGCGGCCTTGTGTTTCGTTTTTTTGCTCATGGGCACACCAGTGGTGTTGAGCTTTTTCGCCTCTTGGGCACCGCAGGGCCTGATGGGTTTGCTCTCTGGCCTATCTCTAATTTCGGCCTTTGAACATTGGACACGGGGTGTATTTTATCTGGGAGATGTGGCCAGTGTGTTGATCATCAGCGGATTGTTTGTCTTTTTGGCCGCCGCCATGATTGAAAAAAATAAGGGAGTAACGCGATGATGGCCAAAACCAAAATACATCAGCTTTTTTTGGGATGGAGGTCTCGTCCTTTGTCTGCCCCTTGGGTGCTGTGGGTGCTGGTGTGTCTTTTGATCTTGCTTGGTATTCATCTGACGGTGGGCAAATCTTGGTTTCTGGATGCCACCGAGGAGGGGCTCTACACCCTGTCAGACGGCACGCGCAGCATTGTGTCCGCCTTGCCCGAGCCCATCACTGTGCGCCTGTATTACTCCCGCGCTTTGGGACAACAGGCCCCCCAGTACGGCATTTTTGCGGACCGAATTCAAGAGCTTCTCAAGACCTATCAGGATCTTTCTCGGGGAAAACTCAAGGTCCACGTTTATAATCCCACGCCTTTTTCCGATCACGAAGACGAAGCCATCAGCATCGGCCTGAAAGGCATCCCCGCCCCCACAGGGGAAAAGCTGTATTTGGGCATGGTGGCCACGGCAGGGGGTGAAGACCGCCAGATCATTCCTTTTTTCCCTGTCGAGCGGGAACAGTCTCTGGAATACGATTTAACGCAGGCCCTGTATCGCCTGACCCAACCTGCCAAAAAAACCTTGGCGGTGTTGTCCACCATCCCCGTGTTGGGGCAACCCGATGTGCTCTCGGGCCGAGGGGGACAACCCGCATGGATGGTTATGGATGCGCTGAAATCTTTTTTTACACTCAATCCCCTTGCCAGTACCATCACATCCATTCCTGAAACAACCGATATTTTGATGCTGATCCAACCCCAAAGCTTGGGCAAGGACACCCTCAGGGCCGTGGATCGGTATGTGGCTGGCGGTGGTCGTTTGTTGCTGTTCATGGATCCTTTTGTGGAAGTGCAGGGGCAGATGCCTGCGGCTTCGGGGACAGTTTCCCCCGATTTGGCCAAGCTTTTAAAGGCATGGGGCCTGACTTTTGATGGCAATCATTTTGTGGCGGATGCATCCTTGGGCCGGCGGGTGACTGGCAATGTGGGCGGGTATGAGCGGCAACTCACCTATTACGGATGGCTGGCGGTTCCCAAGGCCCAAATGGCTGCCGATGACAGGGTGATGACAGATTTGGACGTTCTCACGTTGGCCTCTGCGGGGGCCTTTACCGTTGCACCGACATCGGGCTTGCGTCAGACGGTTTTACTGAGCAGCAGCGGAGAATCGGCGTCCATGGACCTGTCCTATATCCGCCCAACGCCAGATGTGGCCCGCCTGTTGAAGGATTTTTCCCCCACCCAAACTCAGCATACCTTGGCTGTACGCGTAGCAGGTTCCGTCAATCGGGCATTTCCTGAGACCACAGACACCACGCCGCCCCTGTCTTCCAAGGCTCCCAAACCCGTTCTGATTGCAAAAGAGGGCGTCTCTTCCCCAAAATCCCACAATGTTGGATTGCCCCAGCAGGAAACGGCCAAGGCGGCCGCGTCTGCCGCCACCATCATCGCGGTGGCGGATGTGGATATGCTGTATGATGCCTTTTGGCTGCAAAAGGGCCAGATTATGGGCCAGATTGTGTCCATGCCCACGGCCCAGAATGGGACGTTTGTTCAAAATGCTCTGGGGTATCTCAGCGGAAACACGGCCCTGATGTCCATACGGCCCCGCACTGTTAAAACACGCAATCTAACGGTTCTGGATAGCCTGCAGCGTCAGGCGGATGAGGCTTTTCAAGTCAAGGAACAAAAAACACGCCAAGAAATGGATTTGGCCGAAGCCAAACTGAATGACCTGATGAAAAGCGGTACAACCCTTAGCGAGGCCCAAGAAAACGTCATCCAAGAGCTGCAAACCAAATTGTTGTCCCTGCGTCAGGATCTTCGCGTGATCCAGCGATCCCTGCGTCAAGATGTATCACGACTAGAGCAGCGCCTGTGGCTTTTTAATATCCTGCTTGTCCCCTTGGTAGTGACCTTGGTGGCGTTTGGGGTGTTAAAGCGATCCCGATCCCTGCGATGGTTTTAGCGGGAGGGATTATGCTGAAACCTTTACACATCATTTCTGGGATTTTGGCGGGGCTTGTGATTGTGGGGGGCCTAATGTTTGCCCTATCTTCCCAGACCAAAGAGGGAGAATCCTTGCCCCTGCTGTTTCCAGATTTGCATAATGATATCAACAAAGTGGATCAGATTTTCCTGATCCAATCAGGAAAAACCACCACACTGAAACGTCAAGAGGGGGCATGGTTTGTCTCAGGATATGACGGCATTCCCGCCCAATTTTCCACCGTTCGTCGCACTCTGCTGGCTTTGGTTGATACCAGAATTGTTGAGGAAAAAACAAAAAACTCCAAACATTACCCCTCTTTAGGCGTCATAGATCCCAAAGATAAAACATCTCGGGCCCAAGGCATTGTTTTGTATGCGCAGAATCAACCCATCGTCTCCCTCGTCATGGGCAAAGAAGAATCCCTGCTTTCGGGGACGTCCAAGCCAGATCTTTATATCCGCCTTCAGGATACGGTGTATTGGACACGCGGGGCGTTGGCGTTTCCCGCAGAAGCCAAGGCCTATTTGGATCCCGTGCTGTGGACGTTGGACGCGTCCCGTGTGCAGGCCATCGCTTGGCAAGCCCCCACCTATCAAGGATCGGTTAAACGCACCACCCCCTTTGATACCATTTGGCAGGATTTATCAGGTACCCCCTTGGGCAAACGGGACGATGTCCTGCGTGCATCCATCTTGGCGCAATGGTCCGACAGTTTATCATTTTCCGACATCCGGCCCGCAGACAGTTTTGCATCCCAAACCCCCGCCTTTACCGTGACCATCACCACCTTTGACGGCTTTGGGGCTACCTTGACAGGATATCAGGATGCGCAAAAACAATCCGTTTGGGTGATCATTCAGGCCACCCCCCAACAGGCCAAGGCTACCAACGTCTGGCAAAGTCAAAAACCCAAAACCTTCACAGGCGCCGTGGATTTACAGCCCCATGATGTGGTGATGTCCGATATTGCCGAATTGCAGGCCAAAGCCAAAGGGCGGGCGTTCCAGATTCCACCCTATCCTGCGGAATTCCTGTTGCCAAAACCAGAGAAAACGGGGGATGATGCCCCCTTGCCAACCCAAAAAACAAAAAACTAAAGGGGATGACGTTATGATCAGACTGTGGATCCTGCTGGTTTTGGCGGTGTTTATGCTGCCTGTTTTTCATGCACAAGCACAAACCAGCATAGCGGCCCGTGTGGGTGATGAAATTATCACAACCCACGATGTGGAAACGCGTTTGCGGATTGTGTTTCTCTCCTCGAAAATGCCTGAAGATGAACGGGTCAAAACCCAGCTGCGCCAGCAGGTGCGGGAACTCTTGATTGACGAAGAGATTCAGCGCCAAGTGGCCAAACGGGAGGAGATCACCGTCAATGATGCCGACATCAAAAAAACCTTTACGGCCATCGAACAGCGCAACGCCATTGCCCTAGGGGAATTGATCCCTGAAATGGCCAAAAAAGGCATTGACGAAACCACGTTAAAAAAACAGGTTCTGGCCACTTTGGGCTGGCAAAGGGTCATGCAAAAAAATTATCAGAATCAAATGATCATTTCTGATGATGATGTGGCCATTGAAAAAGCCCGCATGGAGCGCAATCAAGGCAAAACCGAGTATTATCTCTCGGAAATCTTGCTGTTCGTGAATGCCCCCAACCAAGAAGACGAAATGCGCAAAAACGCCACCATCCTGTACGATCAATTGATCAAAGGTGCCCGCTTCGAAAGTGTTGCCCGTCAGGTTTCTCAAAGCGCTACCGCTGCCAACGGAGGGGTTATCGGCTGGGTTGTGGCAGATCAATTGCCCGTGGATGTGCAAAAAATCATAGCGCGTATGGACAAGGGTGCTATCACCCAACCCATCCGCACCCAGATGGGCTATAAAATCTATAAAATCAATGACCAGCGCTTGGTGGGCGTGGTATTGCACAATCAAACCACGGTGGATGTGTTCCAGACTATTGTGCCCTTTGTGGATGATGCTAAGGCCGTTGTGGCCTCAACAGACATCAAAGACACCGTCAAGGATTGCGCTTCTGCTGAAAGTTTGGCCAAAGCGCGTGGCTATGCGGCCTCTGGTTACAGTCGGGGCGTGTCCGTGGGCACCATGCCCAAAGCCGTGCAAGAGCAAGTCATGAAATTAAAAATCGGACAAACCACCCCGCCCATGCCCATGGAAGACACTTTGGTCTTTATAACCCTTTGTGCCCAAAGCAATCCCGCATATGTCAACACCGTGGTGGATGCCGATGCTGAGAATATCAAACGCGCCCTGTTTTCTGAGCGTGCCACCCAGCTGTCACAGCAACTGTTGCGCCGCGAAAGAGAAAACGCCGTCATTGTGCGGGTGACGCCATGACCGACGCGCCCCGCGTTGTCACCTGCGGTGATCCTACGGGGGTAGGGCTGGATATTTTGCTGCGTCTTTGGGCTGATCGGGACAAACGCCCCTTACCCTCATTGTATCTGTTGGCCCATCCCGATCACGTGGGGGCTATGGCGACAAAACTGGGGCTATCTGTGCCTGTGCATTGCCTTGGGTATCCTGCGGAGGTGCCTTCGGTTTTTCAAAAAGCCTTGCCTGTTTTCCCCCTGCCTGGCCCTGCGGCATTAAGCATAGGCGTGCCTTCGTCTGTTTATGCCAAAACCACCCTTTTGGCCCTGAAACTCGCAGTGCAACATCTGCAGGCTGGCTTGGCATCGTCTTTGGTAACGCTGCCCCTGCACAAAGCCAGCCTGTATGACATCGGCTTTCAGGGCATGGGCCATACGGATTATTTGGCGACGCTGTGCGGCTTGGCCCCTGAGGATGCTGTGATGATGTTAGATGCGCCAGCCCTGCGCGTGGTGCCGTTGACCATTCATATCCCCCTTGCCGCTGTACCCCAACACATCACACCAGCGCGTTTGACCAAAGCCCTCACCACTCTGGATCGTGTTTTGAGTGGCCGCTTTTTCCCGCTCAGAATCGCCGTCTGTGGCCTGAACCCCCACGCGGGGGAGGGGGGGCATTTGGGACAAGAAGAACAAAGGATCATCGCCCCCATCTTAACCACCCTCAGGGATCACCTATCCGCTGAAATTCACGGACCCTTGCCCGCAGATACCGTGTTTATGGATCTTGATCGCTATGATGTGATTGTGGGGATGTATCACGATCAGGTTTTGGGGCCCATCAAGGCGCTGGATTTTTGGCGTACGGTGAACGTGACGCTGGGCCTGCCGTTTTTGCGCACATCCCCAGACCATGGCACGGCCCATGGGCTGGCAGGTTTGGGCACGGCGGATACACGCAGTGTGTTTCGGGCGTTGTGGTATCGGATGGATGGCGCGTTTTAAACGCTGCAATACGCCGCAATCAATTTCCGCATGGCATCGGCGCGGTGACTGATGAAGTGTTTTTTGCCAGCGTCCATTTCCCCAAAGGTTTGCCAGTGATGGTTGGGGGTAAAAATGGGGTCGTATCCAAACCCTTTATCGCCTTGGGGGGGCCATGTGATACGGCCAGACACAGAGCCCTCGAAAACCGATTCTGTCCCATCGGGAAACACCAAGGCCAAGGCACACACAAAAGACGCCCGAAAATCCGTGGCTTTTTGCGAGGATAAAGTCTCCCAAACGCGGGTCATGGCCTCAGAAAAATCCTTGTTCTTCCCCGCCCAACGGGCCGAAAAAATCCCAGGGGCCCCCTGCAAAGCCCGAACACACAAGCCCGAATCATCTGACAATACGGGATAGGGACACCGTGCCGCCCCCGCCCGTGCCTTTAAAAGGGCATTGTCAACAAAGGTTTCCCCCGTCTCCTCTGGCTCGGGCAGATGAAAAGCACTGGCATCGTACAGGGTGATGGGATAGGGGGAAAAATAATCCTGAAATTCAGAAAATTTCCCTGGATTATGGGTGGCAATCACCAGATGGCTCAGGGTTTGGGACGGCATACCAGCAACGCCTCTTTTTGTTTTGCGATTAAGGTAGCCAATCCGCCCTGCGCCAGACGATACAGGGCCTCGAAATGGGACCAATCCATCGGTGCATCTTCGGCGGTGCATTGCACTTCGATGACTTTTCCCGATGCGGTCATAACAAAGTTGGCATCCGCGTGGGCGGTGCTGTCTTCGGCATAATCCAAATCCAGCAGGGGTGTGTGCTTGCAAAGACCACAGGATATGGCCGCCAAAGCCTCTAACAACGGCATTTTCGCAAGTTTTCCAGCCGCAACCATGCTTTGCAGCGCAAAGTGCAGGGCCACATAGCTGCCCGTGATGGCGGCGCACCGTGTGCCCCCATCGGCTTGGATCACGTCGCAATCCACACGAATCTGCCGTTCCCCCAGCAGGGATAAATCACACACACTGCGTAGGGACCGCCCGATCAGGCGTTGAATTTCCATGGTGCGTCCAGAGACTTTGCCCTTGGCTGCCTCCCTCTCTGTGCGCGTGTGGGTAGAGCGGGGCAACATCCCGTATTCTGCCGTAATCCACCCTTTCCCCGTGCCTTTCAAAAAAGGTGGGATGCGCTCTTCCACGGTGGCATTGCACAACACATGGGTCTGCCCCATTTGAATCAGACAAGACCCCTCCGCAAAGGGCGTGAAATGGGGCACAAATGTGACGGGTCGCAACTGATCCGCGGGGCGATGATGCAAACGCATTTGGGGTTAATCCAAATAAAAGGACAAAGTGGACACCACGCGCACGCGCTTGTCCAGCTGGGTCACATCGTTATCCCCCAAAGAGGCCCCGCTGATGGTAATCACCCCCTGCTGGGCATCTTTCAGGGCCCCCACACGGGCTCCCGTGGCAGCGGCGAAATCTTTGGCTGCTTGCAATCCGTTTTGGGATGCGATTTTCAGCAAATCTCCCTTGATGGCATTCAGATTATTGATGTAATAATTGGGCCCCATCACCCCCGTAATCCGCACGCCTTTTTCAATCAAGGTCGTTTGTTTCTGGGCCAGTTTTTCCAGCGTGGTTACCTGTCCCGTCATCACAGAAATATCGGCCCGTATAATATAACGGGGCGAACGCGGGGCCGTATTGCCATAGGTATCCACTTGTTGATCCGTTAACGTAAAGGACCCCAGACGAATGCTTTTTTCATCCAAGCCTGCTTCTTTAAAAAACGCTGTGACGGTTTGAATATCCTGTTGCAGGCGTTTCACCCCCGCCCCCAAATCATCGTCGGCCGAGGATAAATACAAGGTCCAGCTGGCGGTATCGGCGGGCACCAATTGCTCTGCCAGTCCCTTCACCACAATAAACCGATCGGCGCGGCGCATATCCGTTAATCCTTTGGCCATGACAAAGGCAGACAGCACCAGTGCAACACTGACCAAAGCGGCTGTTAGAATACGGGTCATCAGGGGGAACTCCAAATACTCGAAAGTCAGAGCATATTCAGGGAAACTACCCCCCGAGTCAAGCGTATACAGGGTCATTCAATAAACTTTCGTTAAGGTTTGGATGGCTTTGTGGGTTTTTCGTTGGAAGATTTGGATGCCTTCGGTGAATTTTCCGAAGGTTTTATTGAGGATATGAACGACCAAGCCATTGATGGCTGCTAGGTTTTCTGGGGC
>CANGYP010000038.1 GCA_947458235.1 Alphaproteobacteria bacterium | reverse complement strand
TACACAAAATCAGTATCAAAAAATCAATGGTTCGCGTCAGATAGGGGCGGTATTTCCCATAGATCAAAGCACCAACCGTTCCCACAGTTACCGTGTTTTTATAGACGGCATCCAGAAAGTGATCGGTGTAACACCCAACAGATAACAAACGGCCATTCCCCATAGGGATCCTCCCACACCGGGCATCAGGCTTTGACCGATGATTTTTCTTTCTTATAAACGCATATCCCCCCCCCAAAAAAAACACAAAAAAAGCACCCCCATTGACAAAAAACCCCTTTTATGTCAATGTTTGATCATGACAACAGTTTCAGAGTCCATAAACACCCTTACGCCTTTACAGGCTGCCCTGCGTGTGTCGGATCAGCAGTTTGCGGATGGTTTGGGCATTCCGTTGACGGCCCAATGGATGCAGGATGTTCTGGACCGCGCCAAACGGAATGTTGAGCAAGGCCACCTGACAGGCAGTGCCTTGGCCCTCCCCCCCTCATGCATCACCTGATGATTGCTCCGGCGGCGGAGCAGGATATTCTTTCTGCTTTGGAATACACCCGTATCTTTTGGGGTGACGCCCAAGCCGATCGGTATGGGCAAACCATCATGGAAGGGTTAACCGTTTTGCAGCGTCTGCCAAAAGCAGGACGTCTTCGTCCTGACTTATCCCCCAAACATCGCAGTTATCCCATTGCGCATCATATAGCCCTTTATTTTGTCGAGGAAAACACCATTTTCCTATCCCGCTTTGTGCATCAAGCCCGCGATATTTCACCAAAAACACTGGATGATCTTTGATGCAAAGGGTTATGGACTGATTGACCTTTCGGTATGAAAAAATCCTAACCTACGCATCCCAAGGGTGGGTCAATGTGTTGATGGCATAGGTCTGTCTGTTTCCTGTCACCTGTCACCTGTCACCTGTCACCTGTTTTTGGCACACCTTTTGCACCCCCCATAGAAAAAAAGCCCATCTATGAGGTCCTGTGTGCGTCGTTTCGTCTGTTTTTGGTTGAGTGTTGTGACGTTTCTGGCGTTTTTCACCCCTATGGCCCATGCCACGCGCATCAAAGACGTGGCGGATTTCGAGGGGGTTCGGGACAACATGCTGGTGGGCTATGGTTTGGTCGTCGGTTTGGACGGCACGGGGGACAGCCTGAACAAGGCTGTCTTTACCAAAGAAAGTTTTATCGCCATGTTGGACCGTTTGGGGGTTCGGGCGCGGGAAGAGGCTTTGGATTCCAAAAACATCGCCGCCGTGATGGTCACAGCCAACTTGCCAGCCTTTGCCCGATCCGGATCGCGCATTGATGCGTCCATTTCCGCCATTGGGGATTCCGAAAGTTTACGCGGGGGCACCCTGTTGGTCACGCCCCTGATGGGGGCGGATGGCAGCGTGTATGCCGTGGCCCAAGGGCCCGTGGCCATTGGGGGCTTTTCCGCTGGCGGTGCCGCCACCAGCGTCACCCAAGGGGTTCCCACCAACGGACGCATTGCCTCTGGTGCCATTGTGGAGCAGGAATTGCCCTTTACCCTCAATGGCATGAAATCCATTCGCTTGGCCCTGAAAAACCCAGATTTTACAACATCCCAGCGCATTGCCAAGGCCATTAACAACAATTTTGGGGCGGACGTGGCACGCTCTGCGGATTCAGGGACGGTGGAGCTCACCACGCCCCCCCGCTATGAAAACAACGTAGCCCAACTGATTACCCAAGTGGAGCAGCTGCCCGTCACCCCCGATGCGCCTGCCCGTGTGGTGATTAACGAAAGCACCGGTGTGGTGGTGATTGGGGATAACGTGCGCATCAGCCGCGTAGCCATTGCCCAAGGCAATTTGACCATCCGTGTCACCGAAACACCGCAGGTATCCCAACCCGGACCCTTTGCAGAGGTCGGCCAGACCGCCATTGTGGACCGCACGCAGGTGGATGTTTTGGATGATGGCAAAGAGAAAAAACTGGCCATTGTCAACGGCGGAGTCAGTCTGCAAGAGCTTGTCACGGGCCTGAATGCCCTCGGCATCAGCCCGCGGGATATGATTTCCATTTTACAGGCCATCAAGGCCGCAGGCGCTCTGCAAGCTGAAATTGAGGTGATGTGATGACGATGATCTCCCCCCTGTCCTCCCTCTCCACGCCCCTGCCCTCTGGTGAAGGGACGAAGGCAAAACTGGAAAAGGCCGCCAAGTCCTTTGAATCCATGTTTATCTCCGAAATGACGGCCTACATGTTTGAAGGGTTAAGCACCGAAGCCCCCTTTGGCGGTGGCTTTGCCGAAGACACGTACCGGTCCCTTTTGGTGTCGGCCATGGCGGATCAGATCACGGCAAAACAGGGACTTGGCCTATCTGATGCATTACAAAAATCAATGCTGCGTTATCAGGAAAGCAAAGGAGCCTAACCATGAACACCCAATGCCTTCACAAAGACCCCGTAACATCCACCACCTTGGCGCAGGATGTGATGGGGGTTGCACGGGATCTAACAGCCCTGTTGATTTTAGAGCAAAAAATGATTCTTGGCCAAGATGTGGCCGGCACGTTGGATTTTGCCCCGCGCAAACAGGCGCTGATGGATGCCTACCAAACGGGCCTTGCCGCTTTGGAACAGGATCCCAAGGCGCTGGAAACCATGGACCGCGCCGTTAAGGTGGATTTAAAAGCCACCCTGAGCATGTTGCAAAAAACCATGCAAAGCACGCTGGATACCATCGAAGCCGCCCGAAATGCCCGTATCTTTATTTTGGAAAGCATCCGCGAAGCCATGGCAGAGGAACAAAAATCCCCCACCTATGCCGCGCGGGGGCCGCGCAGAGCAGCCGCCAATTACGGAAGCGGCAGTGCCGTTTCTGTCAGCTTTAACGAAACGCTATAGGGGTTTATCGTGTCCCTGACCGCCGCCATTAAATCGGGGATTTCTGGACTGGCCGCCAGCCAGCAGGCACTGAATGTTATTTCCAACAACATCTCCAACGCCAATGTGGATGGCTATACCAAAAAGCAGGCCAACAACACCACCCTGATGCTAGGGGACCAAGTGGCTGGTGTTCAGGTGGCCAGCATCACCCGCAATGCGGATGATGTGTTTTTAAAAAACATGCGGGGGGAAATCTCTAGCCTGTCCCGAGATGAAGCCATTTCTTCATTTTACAGCGAAGTGGAATCCATTTTTGGATCCACAGGGGACAGCGTATCCCTAACCGCCACATTGACGAATTTGGAAACACGGTTGCAATCCTTAATGACAGCCCCAGCCGATAACGTTCAGCATAGTCAGATTGTCTCGGTGGCGGAGGATTTGACGTTTCAAATGCGCTCCTCGGTGGCGCATATCCAAGAGTTGCGTCTGCGGGTGGATAAGGACATTGAATCCTCCATCAAAACCATCAACGATGCTTTGGCAGAAATCGAAAAGATGAATCAGGACATCAGCCAAGCCAGCATCACCGGCCGCCCCATCGGGGATTTGATGGATCGTCGGGATCAATTCCTGAAGCAAATTTCAGAACAGATGGACGTGAATACCTTTCCCCGTCCCAACGATGGTCTGGCCATTTACACCAAATCAGGCCAAGCCCTGTTAGAGGTCAACGCCACCACTCTGTCCTATACCGCCACTGGCAACATCAAACCCGAAAGCCGCTACGAAGAGGGCCATTTTGGCCCCATTGAGGTGGCCAGCACGTCTCTGTCCACGGATTTAACGGAAAAAATCAAAAGTGGGAAAATCGCGGGCCTTTTGCAATTGCGGGATGCCATTTTACCAGAATTGACGGACCAGCTGGAAAACCTGTCCGATCAATTGATGACCCAGATGAATCAGGCGCATAATGCAGGGGTACCCTATCCCCCGCCCAGTACCCTCACCAGCACACGAAAAATCTCGGCAGCGGATCAATTTTACGCCACGGGTACCCTGCGGATTGCCATTTTGGATGATAAAGGCAGTTATGTGGATTATCTGGATGTCAACCTGTCCACGGTGACAACACCTGTGGCGCCAGCCACGACTTATACCTATCAAGATTTTGTGAATTATCTCAATGCCCCCACGACCCTGAGCGCGGTGAAAGGGGTGGCCATGAATACCTATTTGAATCTGTCAGCCCCCTTTAACAGCGATGGGACGTTCAGTTTAAAGGCCGCTGGCAACAACCGTCTGGCCATGGGATCCCCCAACCCTGCGGCCCCCGCCACAGAGAGCGTCACGGGGACAGGGCAAACGCTGCACAATTACTTTGGGTTCAATGATTTTTTTGTCAACACCAACACCAGCCTGCCGCCCCAGAGTTTGCGCAGTGCGGCGACCTTTAATCCGGCAATGGCCATGGCGGGGGCTGCGGGTAAACTCACATTCACACTGGCGGACAGTCAGGGGAAGCATCTGTCCCATTTGGATTATAATCTATCCTCTTTTTCTGGCGCAACGTTGAGCGATTTGATTACAAACATCAATACCTCCTTAACCAGTGCCTCCGTAGGAATCACGGTGTCTTTAGACAGTCAGAATCGTCTGGTGATCTCCAGCAACGATCAAACCCAAACGGTGCGCGTGACGCAGGGCACCCCCGCCGCCACCTTGAACGGCAGTCCCGCTTTGCCCCTGTTGGGATTGCGGGATACGCGCTATAGCAGCGCGTCACTGGATGTGCGCCAAACCATCAAGGATCAACCCCAGCTGTTGACACGGGGCAGGCTGAACATGCCCACCATCACCCCCCCCATGACCACCCCCGTGGTGGCCATTGGACAGGGGGATGCCCGCAATCTCGCAGCCATCAATGATATGTTTTTAGCCAAGCAATCCTTTGACGGCACCCAAAAAATCGGGCCACGCACGTTGACGTTGTCAGAATATGCCTCTTTGGTTTTGGACTATACATCGCGGGATATTGCCTCGGCCGAGCAGACGTTTCAAAACCAGAGCAGCTTGGTGACATCGCTAGAGGCCACGCGATCCTCCATCAGTGATGTGAACATTGATGAGGAAATGGCCGCCATGCTGGTGTTGCAAAACGCCTATAACACCATGGCCCAAGTGGTGCGGGTGACGAATGAAATGTTTGATGCGTTGGAACAAATTGTATAGCGGAGCCTGAATTATGATCAATCGTATTGGCACACGCACGGGCTTTGATGCCCTGATGGGGTTGAATCAACAAACCCTGCAGCGGACGTATACGTTACAAATGCAGATTTCCAGTGGTTTAAAATCCCAAACCTATAGCGGCATTGCCGATGTTTCAGGCCGTTTGGTGAATTTTGAAGGGGCCAAAACACGTCTGGATCAGTATCTGGACGATATCACCATCACCCGCAACCGACTAAGACTGGCGGAAACGCAGGTGGATTCCATGCGTGACATGGCCAATACCTTCCGTAGTGATTTGTTAAACGCCCTGAACGCCGAAAATGACCAATTCCAGCCCACCGCCGAAATTGCCAAGCAATTTATGGACCAGATGGAAAACCTGTTGAACACCAAAGATGGCGATCAATACATTTTTTCGGGCAGCCGCAGCGATGTGCCCCCCGTGGACCTCAAGGCCTTTATCACCCCTGTTGATGTGGCCACCAGCAACACCGAGTATTATCAAGGGGATAGCTACCAAGCCTTTTCCCGCGTAGGCGAGGGGCGCACCGTCACCTATGGCACCACGGCCAACGATCCGACCTTTGAAAAACTGATCCGCGCCATGCGGAATGTGTTTAACAAACCCAATGACAACGATGCTTTGCGGGATTCTCTGGCTTTGGTGCAAGAGGTGGCCCAAAAAGATATCCCCGCCATGATCAGTGGCATCGGGGTGAAAGTCGCCCAAATGAACCGCATTCAGGATATTCACGAACAAAATATCCTGATATTAACCAACACCATCAGCGAAATGAAAGACACCAACATCATCGACGCCAGTGCCAAAGTCTCGCAGGAAAACAACATCCTGCAAGCCTCCTTTCTGGCCCTGTCCAAAATGGGCAGCATTTCTTTGGCGAATTATTTGCGGTAGGGGGGCAGAAGACGGAGGACGGAGGACATAAAAAACCTGTCCCCTGATCTACCGATACCGATCTGGTTGCATCATGTAGTCCTGTATATAGGCGCGAACGCCGTCCTCCAGCGGGGTCATGGGGTTGGTGTACCCAAGGGCCCTGAGCGTCGATAAATCCGCACAGGTTTCATATTGATAGGCCCCCTGCAAGGTTAGGGGCATGTCGATGTAATCAATGCGGGGGGCTTCCCCCATGGCGGTGAACACCGCATGGGCCAGATCATTGAAACTGCGGGCGTGGCCACTGCCGATGTTCAGCAGCATTCCCGATAAATTGGGATGATCCAACAGCCACAGCATCACATCCACACAGTCCTGTACCCATACAAAATCCCGCAACTGGCCACCATGGCCGTATGCGGGGCGATAGGATTTGAACAAACGGGCTGGCTGGCCGTCCCGTATTTGGTGAAACATGTTATGGGCCACGCTGTGCTGGCCTGTTTTGTGATATTCGTTGGGGCCGTAAACGTTGAAAAACTTTAATCCAAACCACTGGGGCGGACAGGGGCGGGCGGCTTCGTAGGTTTTCAAGCAAAATTGATCGAAAACATGCTTGCTCCAGCCGTAGGGATTCAGGGGGCGATAGCGTTGATTGTCCTGAAAGGGCAGATTATCCTGAAACCCAAACTGCCCATCGCCGTAGGTGGCCGCCGAAGAGGCATACAAAAATGGCACCAGATGTTGGGTACACCAATCCCAAAGCAGGCGGGAACAACGGACGTTTTGGGTGTAGATTTTATCCGCGTCCTGCTCCAATGTTGAGGAAATGGCCCCCAAATGAATCACGGCGCTGATGCCGTGACGCCCTTTGGCCAAAAAATCCGCCAAGGCGTCTGGCGGCAGAATATCCGCAAAGGAACGCTTGGCAATGTTGCGATAACGGCCATCATCCCCCAACACATCCACCAGCAGAACATCATCCCGCCCCCGTGCATTCAGCGTGGCCAGAACGTTGGATCCAATAAACCCAACGCCACCCGTCAACAAAATCATGATAGCCCCCGCAGTGTTTTCATGTTGGTGAAGGTACGAATCCCCTCTGATCCCAGCTCCCGCCCATAACCAGAGGCCTTCATACCCCCAAAGGGCAACGCGGGATCGGAGCGCACCACGCCGTTGATGGTGATACTACCTGCCTCTAGGCCATCGGCAAATGCTTTTTTTTCTACAGGATCTTGGGTCCAGACCGAAGCGCCGAGGCCATAAGGCGTGCTGTTGGCCAAGGCCAAGGCGTCCTGTTGGGTTGTGACGCGATAAAGGCTCACCACGGGGCCAAACAATTCTTTGCGGGCCGCTGGCGCATCGGGGGGGATATCCGCCAAAACGGTGGGGGTGTAAAAAAATCCTAGGCCGTCCATGGGGCCGCCCATGCGCAGGGCCTTGGCCCCTGCTGCCAGCGTATCCTTGACATCTTGGGCAAGGCCCGCGCGTATCCCCTGTGTGGCCAAAGGACCGAGATCATAGCGGGCATCCAAGGGATCGCCGATTGTTAAGGCATCCACGTGGGCCAGAATCCTCTGTACCACCCCATCGTAAACATCATGGTGAATTAAAAAGCGCTTGGCGGCAATACACGATTGACCCGTGTTCATCATACGGGCCTGAACGGCAGCCTCGGCAGCGTTGTCCAGATCCGCGCTGGGCATGATGATAAAGGGATCACTACCCCCCAATTCCAAAACCGTAGGCTTTAAGGCGGCCCCCGCCAGACGGGCGAGGGAGGCCCCCGCACCTTCGCTGCCCGTTAGGGTGGCGCCGCGCACGCGATCATCGGCGATGATGGTGGCCACCCTATCCTTTTCCACCAGCAAGGTTTGAAACAGGTTGGGGATAAAGTCCGCCGCCGCAAACAGATCCTGCAACGCCAAGGCACATTGAGGCACGTTAGAGGCATGTTTCAGCAAAAACCCATTCCCCGCCATCAACACAGGGGCGGCGCATCGGATGACCTGCCAAAAGGGAAAATTCCACGGCATTACCCCCAAAATCAACCCCAAAGGATCATACTGGATCACGGCGTGGCTTTCACGGCGGGGGGCCAACAGGGCTTCCCCATGGGTCGCATAATAGGTACAAGCGGTGGCACATTTTTCAACCTCGGCTTTGGCCTGCGACAGGGGCTTGCCCATTTCACGGGTAATCAGGGCGGCATAATGATCCCGTTGGGCAATCAACAAAGACGCCATCCGTGTTAAACATGCGCCGCGCTGGGCCAACGATGTGGTTTTATGAATCCGCTGGGCCGCATCGGCCCTGTCCAACGCACCCAAGACCTGATCGGGCGTTAAGGGGATGAAATGGCGTTCAACAACACCCGTGGCGGGGTTTTGGGTTTGGATCATAGAGCGGGGGTCCGACCCAAGGCAATCCCCATGGCC
This sequence comes from Alphaproteobacteria bacterium, assembly GCA_947458235.1. Classification (GTDB taxonomy): domain Bacteria; phylum Pseudomonadota; class Alphaproteobacteria; order JAJTHO01; family CANGYM01; genus CANGYM01. Next base: position 4,259 of record CANGYP010000038.1, on the reverse strand, counting down.
TGCGCCAGAATCAGAGACTCTGGATGGATAGACACAGGGGTGCTGATGATGGTGTTAAGGTTCATATGCCCTATGTTACCATGTTGATTGACGGTGACAACCGCTTGTTTTTCTCCAGACTTGGCCAGTGACAGGGCGGCGTGGGCCATTTGGATCGCCCTTTGACGTTCAAAGGCCGTGGGCGGAGCCCCGCGCTGTAAATACCCCATAACCATAGTTCGGGCGGGACGATTCAGACGGGTTTGCAAGGCATCCGCTAAGGTTTCCATCAGCCGTCCCCCCAGCAGTCCAGAAAGCGTTTGCAACCCCTCCGCCACCACAACAATCAGGCTTTTTTGGTGCTGTTTTGTGTTCAGCTCGGCACAGAATGTATCCACGTTGGGATGACATTCAGGAATTAAAATCCCATCCACCATGGCCGCCAATCCACTGGCAAGGGCCAAGTGACCATGGGCGCGCCCCATGATTTCCACCACCATAATACGATGGTGACTCTCTGCGGTGGCCCGCAGCAAAGACAACCCCCGTACGTTTTCTGCCACAGCACTGTCAAAGCCCAAGGTGTAATGGGTGCCCCCCACGTCTCCATCGATGGTTTTGGGAATGCCAATAATGGGAATGCCGCTGTGTTGGTGCCATTCATGGGCGATGCGAAAACTGCCATCCCCCCCAATAACAATCACCCCGACCAGACCCAAACGATGCACGGCCTGATTCAGGGCCTGCGCCGCCTGTTCGGTTTCAGGTTTGGGGGTATCGGCGTTGATGTTGCCCAGAATGCTGCCGCCTTGGCCAATCATAGCCTCTGGCAGGGTATCGGGTTTTAACGGGAACACATCAGGGGGCACACACAACAATCCCGCCGTTCCCCCCCGAATGGCCAGAATGTCATAGCCAAAGGATGGGGCCATTTTCCCCAACGCGGCCAAGGCCGCATTCAGACCTGGGCAATCCCCCCCCGTGGTCATCACGCCAAGAACGGGTCGTCCTGTCATTTAGGCAGCACTTTGGCACAACTGCCGCGTACGATCCGCCAGAGAGATTAAGGTGTTCACAGCAGCCCCCGCATAATTTTCGGCCATTTGACTTTCTTTTTCCAAAGTTTTCATGGTCCTGTCAATCTCGTGAATGTGTTTGACGATGGATTTTGCGGATTCGTTTTGTTGGTCCAGCGTGCTGGCAATGGCGTTGCTGGATCCGATGATGGTTTGCATACTGCGGCTGATGGCCCCGATGGCCCCCACAACGGTTTGGGTGACGGCCTGAATGTCGCGGATTTTTGTGGCAATGGCGTCGGTGGCTTTGGCGGTTTCGTTGGCCAGATTTTTCACCTCGTGCGCCACAACAGCAAAGCCCCGACCAGCCTCCCCAGCTGAGGCGGCTTCGATGGAGGCATTCAGGGCTAACAGGCTGGTTTGTTCGGCAATGTCGTTAATCAGGTTCACCACATCACCCACTTCTTTGGCAGCAAAGGCCAGACGTTCGATGGTTTCCATGGCATCACGGGTTAAAACGTTGGCCCCCTGAATAGATTGTTGAGAAGCATCAATGTGCTGGGCAATGTGTCGGGCGGTGTCGCTCATCCGCTGGGCCATCAGAGAGACAGCCGACACGGTCATCAGAGAATTTTGGGATGTTCTGTGAATCAGGGTGGCCTGATCATAGACTGATTGGGCCTCTTGCCGTTGGCCCAAGTGGGTGGCCAGATCCGTTAATTCGCGGCGTAAACGCTCTACGGCAAAACCTGTCTCGTGCAGGGCGGGCGAAGGGGTGAGGAGGGTTTGCCCCGACACAGTTTGGGCGGGTTCCCATACCGATTCAGGACATGGCAACCACAATGCCACGGTTTGCGCACCATAGGATGCGATGTGCAGGGTATAGGGTTCATGGCCTAAGGTCACGGACACCGTCGCGGGCAGGGCAGGGGCTTCCTGCTGTGTCAGAGATTCGCAAAACGCTGAAAAATTCAGGGTATCTTCGGTCATCTCCAAAGCGGATAATCCCTGACGCGCTTCATCATTGGCATACACCATGGCCCCTGTTTGGGCGTCAAACAGGATGCACGCTGCCGGCCAATCACGAAGCACGTCAAAGGACGAGGATGGTTTGGTGGGCTGAGTGTCTTTTTGAAAATACCCCTTCAAAACCTCAGCAACGGCCCGATTTTGGGGGGTATGGGGACGATGATACACAAAGGCATCACAAATGCCCGACACATCCCGCAGCAGGTCCCGCTGGCGCTGCCACACAACCCACGATGCTGCCGCACATAACACCACAGCAAGGCCCGCCAAATTCATCATCATCCACGACCAAGACGCCAAGGACGCAAACACCGTTTGCAACGATGTATAATCGGCGCGGGTTCTTTGTTTTTGTAGCTCCACCCACAACGTGCTGTCTAGGGAAAACACCATCACCAGAACGCTGGCCACCACCAAAGCCGCCGCACTGAACAGAATAACGGGCAGATACTGTTTGATAAATATCCATTCTTTGCGCATGGGAGGGAAGCTCCTAATCCATCATGTCTTGTTTTTAGTACCACCATAGCGTGTCCTTTTCTTTTGTATCAGGACAGGGTTAAGGGAAGGTAAAGGGGGGATCAGGTGACAGATAACGGGTGACAGGTGACAAAATATGCTGTTCTGCGCCCTGTAGCCATAGGACTTATGCATAACACGCGTCATGCGATCGCAGCGAATCCATCCAGAAAAGCCGCCAAGGGAAAGACTGGATGGACACGCCTCCTGCGGAGGCTCGCAATGTGCATAAGTCCTGTAGGCAATAAGGCCGAAAAAATTTAGAGAAAAATTTTATTGACTTTATATTAAAAAAATGATTTACATTAGATTATGTTCTGAGTTATCGGCAAATTCATGTTCTCACCCCCCCCCCCGCCTAGACACCTACACCTACAATGACGCTGTTCAAATTATCCGACAGTGCGATGAGTATTTTAAAACATTAAATATCGAGCCAACGTTTGGAACGGAGGTCGAGTTTTATCTGATACGGGATACAAAGAATAATCAAGAAAATGATCAATCTTTGTCAAAATGGGTGGGTGACTTCTATGAAGTTCTGAATTCGCTTTCTTCCGAAGAAAACAAGGCCGTGATAGAGGCTATACACGACTTGCTTGCAACTGATAAAAAGACTCAGATTTCAGAGGCTTTTCTCATGGAAAAGATCTCACAAAGGTATGGTTCTGGGCCAGATTCCATAAGTATTTTTCAGGACATACTGGCTGAGGTCATGAGAGATAATCACCCACCTATTGTGAGAAGGGGCCATTTTTTGATGAACTTAGAATTATACCTTAAAGGCACAGGGATCGCTTGTTTCGCTGTTATCCAGGAACATGGTGATATAGATAGCAAGGAAAAAAAAGGGCAAATGTTAGAAGTAGCCACAAAAATGGTCACTTCTGGGCGGGAAGCGTTACGCGTTACGCAACAAACACAATTGGCTATTATTAAAGTTGCAGAAGCCCAGGGTGCGGAAGTTACCTTTGAAGCGTTTCCTGAAGGTGCCTCTCAATCGGCCGGTTTTCATATTCATTTTGGCTTGCGAGACAAAAAAGATAGCCGACGTAATCTTCTTGTAACAGAAAAAAATGATAAGAATGTAGTAGCGCGTCAGTTAGAGTATTCCTTATACCAAGCCCTTCCAACGCATGTTGTTACTGCCCTACACACAGATAATCACATACGGAGGATAGAGGCAGGTTGCTATTCTCCAAAAACAGTGGCGGAATGCATAAAATCGTCTGAAAAAGGAGGGGATATAAGGAATTATCATTATGAATACCGTCTGCCTGCGGCATCTAGAAATAACGCAGCTTCCTTGGCTGGGTTAATGTTGATGATGGTGCGCGGGATAGAAAATGTTGTTCGGAACGGTGGGTATTATACCGCTATAGATGACCCGCAGTATGATCCCGTTTGTGCACGCGCGGCAATAGACACACAATTTGAACACATGTGAATCTTATGACGCTGAATCTAATTCTTATCCCGGTGAATCTTATAACGCGTGGAAAACTCGGGACGATGCGATAATAGCCAGAGACATTCCAATTCTTGATCTTGCAAGCCACACGGATGCTCGGCGGTTTCCAAAACGAAGTGCAACACTTCATCAGGGATTGGAATGATGGATTGTTTTATGGTTGATGGCAGGTAGGCGGGTTTGGGACTGGGTCAAGGGCTGGAGCGTAAGCGGAAGCCGCGCTTTGCGCGGGGCGAAGCCCCCTT
>CANGYP010000037.1 GCA_947458235.1 Alphaproteobacteria bacterium | reverse complement strand
TTTCCCAAATAACTGCGGGTGTTGTAATTATCCAGCCCCAACTCAACACGACCGATGTCTTTCAGGCGCACCAGCTGGCCGTTCTTGCCGGTTTTGACAATGATGGTTTCAAAGTCTTCGGGCTTGCTCAGGCGCCCCTTGGTTTGCACGCTGATTTCAAAGGCCGTAGGGGATGACACCGGCTGTTGCCCCAAGGTTCCCGCCGCCACCTGAACGTTTTGGGCCTGCAAGGCATTCACCACATCCCCCGCCACCATATCCCGTGACGCCAGTTTATTGGGATCCAACCACAACCGCATGGCATAATCGCTGGATCCGTTGACACGCAAATCCCCCACACCCTTTAATCGGGCCAAGGTGTCTTTAATCCTGAGTGTGGCATAGTTTCCGATAAATTTTTGATCCAACGTGCCATCATCCGAAAACAAATTCACCACCATCATCAAATCGGGGGAGTTTTTCTTTGTGGTCACCCCGCGACGGCGGACCTCTTCGGGCAAGCGCGCCATGGCAATGGATACGCGGTTTTGCACCAACACCTGCGCCGTATCCAAATTGGTGCCCAGCTCAAAGGTGATGGTTAAACTCATGTTCCCATCGTTGGTGGATTGGGAAGACATGTACAGCATCTTTTCCACACCGTTGACCTCTTGCTCAATGGGGGTGGCCACGGTATCGGCCACCACATCGGCGCTGGCCCCAGGATAACTGGCGGATACCACCACCGTGGGGGGCACGATGGGGGGATATTGTTCCACCGGCATGGCAAAATACGCCAGCAAGCCCACAATAGACACCACAATCCAGATCACACTGGCAAAAATCGGTTTATCAATACAGTGATGGGAAAGGCTCATACCCCCCTCCTTATGGCTTCACAGGGGCGGGGGATGATGTTGGCGTGGCCTTTTGGGGTTCTTGAAACACGGGCTGCACTTTGATATTGGGGCGGGTCATCATCAGGTTTTCCGCGACCACACGATCCTTGGGGTTCAGGCCACGGCGTATCACGCGCATGTTTCCGTCTTGCAAAGACCCTAGATCAACAGGCTGCGCCACAATCGTATCCTCTGGCCCAATGACATACACAAACTTGTGCGTCAAGGTGGATCCCACCAAAGCATCGGGCAGAAGCAGGGCAGGGAAGGGGTCCGTGGCCCCCATCTTCAGGGTGGCAAACATACCCTGTTTAAACAGACCCTCGGCATTGTCAAAGGTGGCCCGCATTTCCAAAGTTCCCGATCCCGTATCCATTTGGTTATCCGAAAACGTCACCGTACCCCTGTGCACAAAATCCTTTTCATCCTGCAAACGCAGCATGACGGGGCGGTCTTTTTTAGCGTCCTTGGTGAGGAAGGTGCGATATTTTAAATAATCCTGCTCACTGACATAAAAATAAAAATCAATGGGGCTTTGGGACACAACGGTGGTTAACAAAACCTCCCCCGCGCCGATCAAATTGCCCACATCCACACGCCTGCGACTGACGACCCCCTCCACGGGGGAGCGTATATCGGTGTATTCCAAATTCAAACGGGCCTCTTCCCAGTTGGCTTTGGATTGCCGCATGGCTTGAACGGCCTGATCCAAATCCTTTTCGGATACGGCGTTTTGTCCCCGCAGAGCCTTGACCCGTTGCCATTCTTTTTTGTCCAGATCATACTTGGCCTCGGCCCGCTCTAAGGCCACCCGAAACGGACGGGGATCAATTAAAAACAACGGCTGGCCCTTTTTGACGCGCTGACCATCTTGAAACAACACCTTGTCCAAATACCCCGTCACACGGGCACGGATTTCCACGGATTCTCTGGCACGAAAGCGCCCTGTGTATTCATCCCACTCCGACACTGTTTTTTGCAGTGGGTACCTGAACACAGACGGGGGCAAAGAGGCCGCCTCTTCGGGTTTGTCTTGATCACAAGCCGACAGAACACATAAGCACACACTCAACAAGATGAAAGACCAGAAAAAACGGGTTGCTTGACGATGCATTAAGGATCAATCCTAAAAAAACGATTCCTACAAATGTAGGATGAGTATGAGGAATAGAGATTTATACTGTATGGATTTTAATAAATCACAAAGGGGGGTTGGGTGTAAAGATTTTTTTGCTGGCATGGTTGTTCCTGTCCGAGGACACAGCAAGGAAAAGGCGGGGTGCGAGCCTTTTCCTTGCTTTCTTCTACAAAAAACTTTCGGATGCACCCCCCTTGTTCTTGGGCGTTTGAAATATCCCCTCAATGTATGGTAATGTATGGTGCGCCCGACAAGATTCGAACTTGTGACAACCGGATTAAAAGTCAGGTGCTCTACCAGCTGAGCTACGGGCGCAGTATCATTTTGCGAAATGCAAGGGCATGGGCCTTGTGTCCGCACAAAGTGTGACTTTGTTAGTGGATTTTGCTCTGGGCTTCAAGTATTTTTTTTAGGGCTGGGAAACAGGACTGGGAAACACCTTGACAATGGGCCTTCTTGTTTTAAAGTGGTTGTCTTCATGTTCAACAAGGCTTTTGCGTTATGAAATCTGGCATTCACCCCAAGTACCACGAAATTACGGTTGTTATGACTGATGGCACATCCTTTAAAACCCGCACCACGTGGGGCAAGCCGGGGGACACCATGAATTTGGATATTGATCCCAAAACCCATCCCGCTTGGGTGGGTGGTCAGCGGAAATTAACCGACGCTGGACAGCTGTCCCGTTTTAACAAGCGGTTTAAGGGTATGACATTCCCAAGCGGCAACGCCTAAACCCTTGGTGTTTTCAACAAGCCATGCGTTTGGTTTTAAAATTTGGGGGAACCTCTGTGGCCGATATTGGCCGCATGCGTAACGTTGCCGATATCGTGGCCCGAGAGGTGCAAGCTGGCCATCATGTCGCCGTCGTTGTCTCCGCCATGGCCGGCACCACCAACCAACTGATCCGCTGGGTAGATGAAGCCAGCCCCATCCATGACGCACGGGAATACGACACCGTAGTGTCAACGGGGGAGCAAGTCACGGCAGGGTTAATGGCTTTGCTGTTACAAAATCACGGATTGACGGCGCGCTCTTGGCTGGGATGGCAGATTCCTATCCATACCTCTGCCTTGCATGGCAAAGCCCGTATTTTACGCATTGAAGGTGAAGCCTTGGTAGCCGCCATGACACGGGGCGAAGTGCCTGTGGTGGCAGGATTTCAGGGCGTAGCCCCTGACGGACGTATCACAACAGTGGGGCGGGGCGGCAGTGATACGGCGGCGGTGGCTTTGGCCGCAGCCTTAAAAGCCGACCGCTGCGATATCTACACCGATGTTGACGGCGTTTACACCTGTGATCCCCGCATTGTGCCCGCGGCGCGAAAACTGCACACCATCAGTTACGAAGAGATGCTGGAAATGGCCTCTTTGGGGGCGAAAGTCCTGCAAACCCGTTCGGTGGAATTGGCCATGAAAGAAGGGGTCGCCGTTCACGTACGATCCAGTTTTACAGAAAGTGAGGGAACCATGGTGGTGGATGAAAGCCGTGTTTTGGAAAGCGAAGTCATTCGCGGCGTCACCTATACGCGGGATGAGGCCAAAGTGTCTCTATTTAAACTGATGGATCAACCGGGGATATCCGCCTCTTTGTTTGGTCGCCTAGCCGATGCGGGCATTAACGTGGATATGATTGTGCAAACCAACGCAGGGGGCGATGGACGCACGGATATGACCTTTACCGTCACCCGCAGCGATGCGGCCCGCACCAAGGCCATTTTGGGGGATCTGAAAGACACGTTGGGGTATGATGCCCTGGATATCCGTCAAGATGTGGCCAAAATCAGCGTGGTGGGCCTTGGTATGCGCAGCCACGTTGGGGTGGCGAAAAAAATGTTTGAAACCTTGGCCGAAAAGAAAATCAACATTCAGGTGATTTCCACATCGGAAATCAAAATCAGCGTTTTGATTGATGATGCCTATACGGAATTGGCCGTGCGATCCTTGCACACCGCCTATGGTCTGGATCAAGGGGCCTCTGTGCTATGACCTCCAGAGGGCACGAGGGGGCAGCGTTTTTGGGCTGTCGTTACCCCATTTTGGGGGGGGCGATGACGTGGGTGTCAGAGCGATCCCTTGTCTCTGCCCTGTCCAATGCGGGGGCTTTTGGGGTTTTGGCTTGCGGGGCCATGTCACCCGACCGACTGCGCGAAGAAATTCAGGCCACACGGGCTCTGACCGATAAGCCCTTTGGTGTGAATCTGATTTTAATGCACCCAGAGTTAACAACTTTGATTGATGTGGTGTGCGAAGAAAACGTTTCCCATCTGGTCTTTGCGGGGGGGATTCCCACCAAGGCCCACATCGATCAGGCCCATCAGGCCCATGTCAAGGTTATGGGTTTTGCCCCCAATGCGGGCATTGCCAAAAAACTGGTGAAATCGGGCATTGATGCCCTGATTATCGAGGGCCACGAAGCCGGAGGCCACATCGGCCCCGTCAGCACCACCGTTCTGGTTCAGGAAGTGCTGGGGACCATCACAGAGGTTCCCGTTTTTGTTGCGGGTGGTATCGGCAGCCGTCAAGCCATCGCAGCCTATATGGCCATGGGGGCCGCGGGGTGTCAGCTGGGCACCCGTTTTGTCTGTGCTACAGAATCCCGCGCCCATCCCAAATTCAAAGCCGCGTTTATCAACGCCCATGCCCGGGATGCCATTGTGTCCACGCAGCTGGACAAACGCTTTCCCGTGATTCCCGTTCGCGCCCTGAAAAATCAGGGGATGGATGATTTTGTGACGTTTCAGCGTCAGGTCATTGAGGATGTGGATGGGGGCGTACTCTCCCTGAAAGAAGGCCAATTAAAAATTGAGCATTACTGGGCTGGGGCGCTCCGCCGCGCTGTCATGGAGGGTGATGTGGACACAGGCTCCCTGATGTGCGGCCAAAGTGTAGGCATGGTCACACGCGAAGAACCCGTTGCAGCGATTCTGGCGGATTTGGTGGGGTAGCCATTGCCTGTGCGCTATCCCTTTCATCCGGGTGGCATGATATGGCTATCGTATCTGAATGAAGACCGTTGAAGCGTTCATGAAGACATCGCTTGTCACCGATGCCGTCATCTGCCATTGGCGGGAAAAGGCTGGCGACCGCAAGACCATGGTTTTCTGTCGATCCTGATAGTGCATTTTAATAATACCAAATGTGATCAGTGTCACATCTTGGGGAAGCTTTTTGTGATAAAGATAAGGAACATGAACATTAATTGGAGTTTTTCTATGGGCCTTCGTTCTTTTATTGCTGGTGGTGCTACTGTTGCTGTTTTGTATGCAACTCAAGGCACAGACATTACCAACATTACCAAGCTGATTAGTCATGAATCAATTGGCCAAAATACTGGGGAAAAAACGGAATCCGTTTCTGTAAAACCTTCTGTGCCGCCCGTGTGTGATAAAACAACACATAATGCCCTACAATCAATGTTGCTTAATAGCGATTTGAGAAAAACGCATAGTGGCCCTTGGTATGATTCTAAAACATATAACGCTGGCCAAGGCCTCGGATATTGGCATAAATTGGGCGAAACCAGCACCCATGTATTACGTTTAAGTCTGCCCCAAGACATAAGAGATACTCAAATCTTTCGAGATAGGCCAGATCATCTATCTAATTTGAATGCAGGCGTTGTGGAAATTACAGCTGTTGATAAAAAAACGAATCTGGGAATAGGTATTTTTACAAAAATAGATTTTACCAATGAGCTTTGCTATAGAATTACAGAAAATTCACGGACGGGTTGGTCCACTGCTCCTGATGACACTGTCATTAAGGCGATTCACGAAGCAAAATTCAGCTTGCAACAATAAAGGCAACTTTTTACACCAAAAACCATAACGTATCGGTGCCGACTGCGACCGTGCCCTGCAATATCAATATTTGCATTTGCATACGCCCGTGAATGCTGGGCATGGTCACACGCGAAGAACCCGTTGCAGCGATTCTGGCGGATTTGGTGGAGTAGAACACTCCCCTTTCCTTGTGCGAGAGAGAGGGAGTGCATAAACACCACAGAACAGTGCGTACGTTTTGGAAAAGAAAGGCATTGTCTTCACCGCGTCGGAACGGGAATATCTCCACTATAATCGTAAAAGCCCTTGCCTTTTTTACGGCCTAGCCATCCAGCCTCAACATATTTGGCCAAAAGCGGACAGGGACGGTATTTGCCATCGCCCAGCCCTTCGTGCAAAATATGCATAATGGCATAACAGGTATCAAGGCCGATAAAATCCGCCAGCTCCAATGGCCCCATGGGGTGGTTGGCACCCAGTTTCATGGCCAGATCAATGGATGTGATATCCCCCACGCCTTCGTGCAGGGCGTAAACGGCCTCGTTAATCATGGGCAGCAGGATGCGGTTGACGATAAAGGCGGGAAAATCCTTGGACAGGGCCACCTGTTTGCCCATATTCTGGGCAATTAAGCGAACGGTTTCATAACAATCATCGGATGTGGCAATGCCCCGAATGATTTCCACCAATTTCATCACGGGCACAGGATTCATAAAGTGCATACCAATAAAACGCTCGGGCCGGTCGGTGACAGAGGCCAGACGGGTGATGGACAACGACGACGTGTTGGTGGCCAGAATGGCATCGGGGTTCAGGTTGGGCACTAGGCGTTCAAAGATGCTTTTTTTCAGATCTTCGCGCTCGGTGGCGGCCTCGATGACAAAATCACATTCCACAAAGGGGGCGTAGTCGGTGGTTGTGGTGATGCGCGATAGGGCCTCGTCACGTTGGGATTCGTTAATCAGGCCTTTTTTAACTTGGCGGTCCATATTTTTGCCGATACCCGCCAAGGCCCGCTGTAAAATATCATCGGACATATCCAGCAGAGTGAGATCATAACCACTCAGTGCCGCCACATGGGCGATACCACTGCCCATTTGTCCCGCACCAATCACGCCCATTGCCATTTTCATAAAACCTCCTGATTGTGTTCTTGTGGTACGTCCGCTTTGCGCTTTACGTCCTTTATTTATACCAAAAGGATTACCAAAGTCTGTAGGTTTTGAAATGGGGAACTCAATTCACCTTCCCTCAATTCACTTTCCTAAGCGCTTTGGGGGTTTTCAGCGCCACCTGCGCCGCCGCCAAACGGGCGATGGGCACACGGTAAGGGGAACAGGAGACATAATCCATCCCCTGCTGGTGACAGAAATGAATAGAGGCTGGATCGCCCCCATGTTCCCCGCAAATGCCCACTTTCAAGGTGGGTTTTGTGGCCCGACCCCGCTCGATGGCCATGGTGATGAGGGCCCCAACCCCTTGCTGGTCCAGCGTGACAAAGGGATCATGGGACAACAATCCCTGACTGTAATAAGCATCCAAAAACGATCCCGCATCATCACGGGACAAACCGTAAGTGGTTTGGGTTAAATCGTTACTGCCAAAACTGAAAAAGTCAGCAGACTCCGCCAGTTCATCGGCCACGAGGCAGGCGCGGGGCAGCTCGATCATGGTCCCCACAACATAGGGGAGGTCTTGGCCCAACGCCTGAAAGCATTCCGCCGCCACCCCATGAATCATGGTGGTCAGTAAGGTCATTTCCGCCCGATTGGCAATCAAGGGCAACATAATCTGGGGCTGGGCTGCGGTGCCGATGGCTTGGGTGGCGATGTGCTGGGCCTGAAAAATGGCCCGTACCTGCATTTCATAAATATCGGGATAACTGATCCCCAAACGGCATCCCCGATGGCCCAACATGGGGTTGGATTCTTTCAGTTTGTCCAGACGGCTACGCACGGCATCCACACTTTTGCCAACGTGCTTGGCCAAATCCGCCAGTTCATGATCGTGCAAGTGCATAAACTCGTGCAAAGGGGGGTCCAGCAAACGGATCATCACGGGATAGCCCGCCATGGTTTTTAGGATGGTGACAAAATCATCCCGTTGCATGGCCTGCAAAGCCTGAAGTGGGCGAACGCGCTCCTGCGCATTATCAGCCAAAATCATCTCGCGGACCAGACGCAGACGGTCTTCGGCAAAGAACATATGTTCCGTGCGGCACAGCCCGATACCCTCGGCCCCAAAATCCCGCGCTGTTTGGGCATCCACGGGGGTTTCCGCATTGGTTAGCACCCGCAGCGTGCGAAACCCATCGGCCCACGTCATAAAGGCTTGAAAATCACCAGAAATGTTGGGATCCACAGTGGGCACTTTGCCGGCAAACACTTCGCCCGTGGCCCCATCCAGCGTGATAAAATCCCCCTCGCCAAAAGTCTGGCCCGCCACGGTCATGGTTTTCTTTTTGGCATCAATACGCACAGAGGAAGCCCCAGAAACACAGGGCTTACCCATCCCCCGCGCCACCACCGCCGCGTGGGAGGTCATGCCCCCCTTGGATGTCAAAATGCCCCGCGCGGCGTGCATACCGTGAATGTCTTCGGGGCTGGTTTCGGCGCGAACCAGAATCACGGCATCACCCTTGCGCGTGCGGGCCTCGGCCTCGTCCGCCGTAAAGACAATACTGCCACAGGCGGCCCCCGGAGAGGCAGGCAACCCTTTGGCCAGAAAGGTTTTCTTGGCTTTAGGATCCAACGTGGGGTGCAGCAGCTGATCCAGAGATTCTGGCGTCACGCGCAGGACGGCCTCCTCTTTGGTGATTAAGCCCTCGGCCACCATGTCCACAGCAATTTTTAAACTGGCCGCCGCGGTCCGTTTGCCGTTTCGGGTTTGCAGCATCCAAAGTTTTTGGTTTTGAACGGTGAATTCAATGTCTTGCATGTCTTTAAAATGCTGTTCCAGCGTATGACTGACGGACAACAGTTGGTTGTATACGGTGGGCATGGTGGCTTCCATGCTGGTTTCTGGCTCTTCGGATGTGGCCTTGGACAGGGACAAAGGGGTGCGGATACCCGCCACCACGTCTTCCCCTTGGGCATTGATGAGGTATTCCCCAAAAATGGCTTTGGTGCCAGTGGAGGGGTTGCGGGTAAAAGCCACGCCAGTGGCGCAATCTTGGCCACGGTTCCCAAACACCATGACCTGAATGTTCACCGCCGTTCCCAGATGGGGGGAAATGTTATGAATTTGACGGTAAACACGGGCCCGTTGATTTTCCCAGCTGTTGAATACGGCCCGAATGGCCCGCCACAGCTGATCTTGGCTGTCTTGGGGGAAGGGCTCTTTGGTGATTTCGTGAACCTTGGCTTTGTAATCGCGGATGACGCCCTGCCAGTCGTTTTCATCCAGATCAGTGTCGTAGATGGCCCCTTTGTTGTCCTTGTGCCATTGCAAAATATCTTCAAAATCATCGTGGCCCATATCCAACACCACGTTGCCGAACATTTGAATAAAGCGGCGATAACTATCCAGCGCGAACACACGGTTTTGGCTGACCCGCGCCAACCCCTGCACCGTTTGATCGTTCAGGCCTAAGTTCAAAACGGTATCCAACATCCCTGGCATGGAAGACGCCGCGCCCGAGCGCACAGACACCAGCAAAGGATTATAGGCATCCCCAAAACGGCATCCCATCAGGGCCTCTAGAGCCTTGATGTTGCGGTCCACCTGTTCTGTCAGGTCGGTGGGAAACTGTTTTTCGTGGGCGTAGTAATGACGGCAAACATCCGTTGTGATGGTAAACCCCGGAGGAACGGGCAGGTTCAGGGCGCACATTTCCGCCAGATTCGCCCCCTTACCCCCCAACAAATTGGCCATATGGGCGCGGCCATCGGCTTTACCTTCGGAAAATGCATAAACCCACTGCGTCATCGGTGTTCATCCCAAAAATCAAAAAACATTCCCCGTTCCTAGCGGATTTTTGCTTTGGGGGCAAGGTTGATTCTTATTGTTTGATTCGTATTGATTTGAATCTCATGGGGCCGCAATACCCAAACCAAATACCCAACCCAAAGACTCCCTCCGATGCTGATGCTTGTCTCATCTCCCAAGTTGCTCTTAAACAACGTCACAAAAAATCCTGTCACAAAAAATCCTTGCAGCATCGCTGAAAACGTGCTGTTTTTCCCGTGATGTCATGCTTTTTTCAGGGTATGGCTATGTTTTTTCGTGCCAACACAGGAACGGTTTATGCACCATCCCCAAAACACCACCATCATTGGCCTGCAATGGGGGGACGAGGGCAAAGGCAAAATGGTGGATCATCTGGCCGAACATGCAGATATTATTGTGCGTTTTCAGGGGGGGCATAATGCGGGGCATACCTTGGTGGTGGAGGGGGTGACGTATAAACTGAACCTTCTGCCCTCTGGTATTGTCCGTCCTGATAAAAAAACCGCGCTGGGGCATGGGGTGGTTTTGGATTTATGGGCACTGGAAAAGGAAATGGAGACCCTGTCCACCGCAGGCATTACCATCACCCCTGAGCGATTTATGATTGCAGAAAATGCCTCCCTGATTATGCCGTGGCACCGCGTGCAGGATCAGAACCGCGAACGGGGCCTAGGGGACAACAAAATTGGCACCACAGGGCGGGGCATCGGTCCAGCCTACGAAGATCGTGTGGGCCGACGGGCCTTTCGTGCGGGGGATTTGTTGGATCCACAGGCCCTAAACGCCCGTTTGCAAGGTGTCGCGGATCAGGTGGATGACTTTTGCGCCTTTGCTGAAGATATGATGCGCTTTTCCAGAACCCTTGCCCCCCATATTGTACCCCTGTGGCAAGTGTTGGCCCAAAGCCAACGTCGCGGAGAAACGATTTTGTTTGAAGGGGCGCAGGGCTTTTATCTGGATGTGGATTTTGGGACGTATCCCTTTGTGACCTCTTCCAACACTTTGGCCAGTCAGGCCGCCACGGGTACGGGTTTGCCCGCTGCCGCCGTGGGCCATGTTTTGGGCGTGGTGAAGGCCTACACCACCCGTGTGGGCAGTGGTCCCTTCCCCACCGAGCTCAGCGATACCACAGGAGAACATCTGGGGGCCAAAGGCCACGAATTTGGCACCGTCACGGGGCGCAAGCGCCGCTGTGGCTGGCTGGATGGGGTTTTGTTAAAACAAGCGTGCACCATCAATGGTATTCAAGCCCTCGCCCTGACCAAGCTGGATGTTTTGGATGAACTGCCCGCCATCAAGGTGGCCGTGGCCTATCAAAAAGCTGGTGTGACCTATACGCATTTACCTCTGCATTGGCGGGATTTTTCGGATGTCTCTGTGGTGTATGATACCCTGCCTGGGTGGCAAAGCATCACGGCGGGGTTGCAAGATTATGACGCCTTGCCCGATAACGCCAAAGCCTATATTGCCTATATCGAACGCCTAAGCGGCGTGCCCATCACCTGCATCTCCACGGGCCCAAGGCGCGAAGACACCATTGTACGCTAGGGCGTGTTCTCATTTAAGCTAGAAAGATGGATTTTTCTGGCTGCTGGGGCGAGAAACTGGCAAAAAACGGTCGATAGACTGGACGTACAATGAATTTATCACGTGCATATAAGAAGGTACTCCCGACTTCCTGAAACAGAGCCCTTGCCGCCGCGGGATGTTTTGTATTCCTTTTCTTTGACAGTGACGGTTCTGTAATGGCGGATGATATCCAAAAGCCCTTGGATATCAGGTAAAGAGCGGCAATTATAGCTCATCATCACGCATTTGATGTCTTCCGATAGGGCGAACAATTGGTGCAGGGATTTCAGGATGTTGCTTTTTTTATCAAAGCCACTGTCTCGTGGGGGGTGGTATCGTTTGGTGCCGCCGCGAAACGCTTTGGTATCCCAACGCATCACAAAGGTTTCCAGCATATGATAAAACGCCTGATAATCCGAATGACTGCCCGCGTAGGGGGGGTCGTAATAGGCCAGATCAATACCCCGTAGTGTAGGCAGCAATGTCAAAATATCCTGATGATGGGATGTGTTGTTTTGGTGATTATCAAAAACGGCCTGATTGTATGACGGCAGCAATTCAAAAAACAAATCCTGTATCGGTCTGGCAATGCTGGGGTTGCGGCGCACTCTGGCGGGATCGTTGGCGTAGGGTATGGCTTGCAGATGGGCAAAATGCCCCATGATGATTTTTCGGGTCAAACTGCGATTCATAATGCTTAGGGCCAAAGCCCGTTTGTAGGGATTATCCAGCCCCTCCACATTGGCCCGAAAATGATCCAACAGGTGACTGGTGTCTTCATCGAAAAACACACCGCAAAACAAATCATGAATTTGGGTGGTTTTTGTGGGATTGTGTAAAAACAGCCTGTGGGTGTCCTCTGGGGTGAGGCATTGATCTTTGTTTTCAATCAAAGACAACCCGATCATATGGGAAAACCCCATAAAATCATTCACATGAACCTTCAGGCCCAGCTTTTTCGCCGCAAAGGCAAACGATCCCGAACCCCCAAAGCCATCCAAAACGCTGTGAAGGCTGTCTGGCAAATGCCGTAAAATCCACGGGATGATGCGATGCTTAGCCCCCAAATACTGGGGCTCAGGAAACGTTATGGCCCCAAATTCAGCCCCTTGTGTATATCCATCCAAAAGAGGAAGGAGACCCCTCACACCAAAACCTTGCCCTCTTCGGATATGGTGTCGTTTTCATCGCCGCTGGCGAGGATCATTTCGTTATGGGCGGCGCCGCTGGGGATCATGGGGTAGCAGTTTTCTTTGGGGTCCACGCACACATCCACAATCACGGGGCGTTTGACGGACAGCATTTCGGTGATGGTGTCATCCACCTTGGCGGGATCCTCAACGCGCAGGCCCACGGCGCCGAAGGCCTCCGCCAACTTGACAAAATCGGGCAGGGATTCGGAATAACTTTCGGAATACCGGCCACCGTGCAGCAGTTCCTGCCACTGGCGCACCATCCCCATCCAGCGGTTGTTGATGATGAAAATCTTCACGGGCAAACGGTACTGGGCCAAGGTCGCCATTTCCTGAATGTTCATCAGGATAGAGGCCTCGCCCGCAATATCAATGACATGAGCCTCTGGATGGGCAATCTGAACCCCCATGGCCGCCGGCAGTCCATACCCCATAGTGCCCAGCCCGCCCGAGGTCATCCAGCGGTTGGGGTGTTTAAAATCATAATGTTGGGCGGCCCACATCTGGTGCTGGCCGACTTCGGTGGTGATATAGGTTTC
>CANGYP010000036.1 GCA_947458235.1 Alphaproteobacteria bacterium | reverse complement strand
CCGGAAGCATATCTTTGATCTTTTCCCATTGATCATCCCGAAGAGCATAACGATGCATACCTATCCTATCTTATTGTTATTTTTGGATAGATGACGTTCTCCCCTAAACCTACACCATTGTCAAGAACCTAAATGATGACAGGCCCTAGCATCACTAGGCAAGAAGCAACAGGACGACCATACAAAGCTTCAGAAACGCCATAGTGGATCCTCATCGCGCGATCCCACAGACAAAGATATCGGACACTACGTTGTTGAAACCTTTAGAGGCCTTTTACCCTGCGACGCCGAACCGCCCTATGTTGTGCCTTACATTGACTTACACAACCTTGTGGAGGAACATAAAAAGACAGCTAAACAAAATTCTAACCATGATTTGTCCTTGAAGGCAGAAGTTTTGTCTAATATCCTCACAATCAATGAACCCAAAACATCTTTGGGACTCTACGACCTCTTGCGGACCCGACATAACAAGCACAAACCACCCTTAGGCGAAAGACTATCGTTAGACAGCTATCCAGACGATGTTCAAACATATGCACAGTGGGCTCGGATAGATTCCGTAAGGAAAGGCCCTCTTCCATGGCAAAAAATTTTTAAACCGCAATTATGGAAGGATGCCTTTGGTGAGTTGTCTGGTTATCAAAAAAGGGCTCTGGCACCGATCCTTCTAGAGTACGGAGGTACCCTGTACTGTCAGGTCGATTTCTTTAAAATCCTAGTTGAGGTTGCCAAAAATATCTCTATGAAGCCATCAGAGGCGATACAACAAGCCCTAGAGGACGTAAGCAACCAATTAGCAGCCCCCCCTTCTCATAAAGAGCCGACAGATGATCGCGAGGCTCCTAAAATACTCAAGACTGCTGCAATACTCGAGACTATGGTCTATGGAAAAGAAAATACCCTTTAAGGGTCAGCCATCCCCATGATGCTCGCCAGCGGTTGCCCCCCCTCAGCGTTGGTGATCGGGCTCGCAAGAAGGACGCGCCATCACGGCATATCCCCCATCCCCCCGCGACCATGGAAAGAATCCCGTGACGCCAGCAAGGTGGGGGCAGAGCGTTGCTGGGGCGGAACAGGCAGCCACGCGGTCATCTGTTGGCCCGCAACGGGTTTCATATCAGGAAAGTAAAGCTTTTGCAGGGTGCTTAGGCGTTCGGGGCGGGTCAGATAGGCCATTTCGGCTTTCAGGACGTGCAGGCTTTCTTGGCGCTGGGCAATGCGGCTGTCCAAATCGGCGATTTGATCCTGCATATCTTTGACGTTGAGTTTCAGCGTGTACAGCCCCGCCATGGCCAGCATCAAAAAGCCCCAAGAGAAAACGCGCATCCAAGAATTCATAGAGGTATCCTTTTTTTATTGGTGTTGCAAAGTGGGTGATAAGCGTTGCAAGGCCCGCAATTTTGCGGACCGTGCGCGTGGGTTGCGGGCCACCTCTTCATCGCTGGGCGTGAGGGCCCGCGGGGTGAGGAGCCGCGCCCCCAAAGCCGCCACAGGAGAAAACACGGCTGGATCATGACGATTGGTGGCGGGGGCTTTGCCATGCTGGGCAAAAAAGGTCTTCACGATGCGATCTTCTAGGGAATGAAACGTCACCACCACCAAACGTCCGCCCGTTTTCAGCAAGCTGTAGGCCACATCCAAGGCATCCTTCAGCCGTTCCAACTCTTGGTTGACATACAGACGCAGGGCCTGAAAAATGCGGGTTGCGGGATGGGTGCGGGTGGGCACGGGGCACAGAGCGGCAATGCATTCCGCCAACTGGGTTGTGGTGACAAAGGGCGTTGCGGCCCGTTGTTTCACAATCTCGCGGGCAAAGGCCTTGGCCCGCGGCTCTTCGCCCAAGGTGCGAAACACGCGGGTGAGGTCCTCTTGGGAAAAATGATTCACCACATCCGCAGCCGAAGGACCCTCTTGCGGGTTCATGCGCATATCAAGGGGGCCCTCGCGCAGGAAGGAAAACCCGCGCTCGGCCTGATCGACCTGCATACTGGATATGCCCAAATCAAACACAATCCCATCAATGGCGCCGGCATTGGCCGCTAAAACCTGCCCCATGGTGCTATAGCACTGGGGGTGGATGTGAAAATGGGGATAGGTTGCCCGCAGGGATTCTGCCAGCGGCAACACAAAGGGATCGCGGTCGAACGCATCCAAACGCAAAACGCCTGATTTTAAAAGGGCGCGGCTGTACCCCCCCGCCCCAAAGGTGGCGTCAACATAATGCTCCGTGGGCTTGGGGTCTAGGCAGCGCATGACTTCGGCCAGCATGACAGGAATGTGCATCCTCAATCCCCGCGGCGCAATGATAGGTTTTGGCTTTTGGCGCGGGCGCGGGCGTCGGCTTGATGGGTGGCAAAGGCCTCTGGCGACCACAACTGAAACATGCGGCCTTTGCCCACAAAGGCCACGGATTCCAACAATCCCGCATGATCCCGCAAATCATCCGTCAGGGTGATGCGCCCCTCTGGATCAAAAGTCAAGGGCACGGCATCGGCAAAAATACTGTCCGTCAAGGCGTCCCGTTCATCGGAAAACAGGGGCAGGTGATCCATTTGGGCGCACATAGCCTCCATCTGGTCCATGCCGCACCCCTCGAGGGCCGCATGTTTATAGGAACGAAACAAAACCACACCCTGAAACGATGTCCCCGACACGGCCGCGCGAAAGGGGGAAGGCACGGACACGCGGCCTTTTTTATCAACTTTATTGATAAACGTTGATAAAAACAGCATAAAACCCAAAAATTAAACCCCATTCCCTGAAAAAGACACGCGCCCCACCCCAAGGTAAGACGCGTAGTTCAAGAGAGCAGAGTATCGTTATTGTTGTGGACCATGATGGGATAGCATGGGATATTATGGGTGTCAATGGGAAAATGACACAGGGCTGTTCATTTCTCCTTAGGGCTTATGCCAAATGTTCGTCATTGCGAGCGTAGCGAAGCAATCCAGAAATGCCACGATCGAGAAAACTGGATTGCCGCGCCTCCTCCGGAGGCTCGCAATGACGGTATGAGAAAAGTTTAGTAAGAAATTAACAGCCCTAGAAAATGACATGGCTTTCTTGATCCTTAGAAGAGAACAGCCCTGCTCTTCTGACACAACCCTTGACCACATCGTGAATATCATGAATAACAGACTGCATTGGGCTGGAGCAGACGCACTCAAGTCCTAAAAAAAACGCATGTCTTTTGACTGAACTTTTTTCATTATATCAAAATAGGATTTTTCATGGCAGTACCTCAGGCTTTTTCTTTTATTCCCTTGGGGGGATGTCAGGAAATTGGGATGAATCTTAATGTGTATGCCTACAAGGGGAAACTCTTGGTGGTGGATTGTGGTGTAACCTTTGGAGATGCCACCACGCCCGGGATTGATTTGATTGTGGCGGATCCTGCGTACCTTCTGGATAACCGTGATAAAATTGTGGGGTTGGTGTGCACGCACGGGCACGAAGATCACATCGGCGCCATTCCCTATATCTGGCCAGAGCTGGAATGCCCTATTTATGCTACGGATTTCACGGCGGCGCTGGTGCGGCAAAAATTGCTGGGTGTGGTGCAAAATCCACCCATCAAGAAACTGCCCCTTTCGGGCACATGCACCATTGGTCCCTTTACCATTGAATTGATTACGTTGACCCACTCTATACCCGAGCCCAACGCGGTTTTGATCACCACAAAAGCCGGATCGGTCCTGCACACAGGGGACTGGAAACTGGATCCCGATCCACGGGTAGGCCAGACCTCTGACGAGGCCAGATTACGGGCCCTAGGCCAAGAGGGTGTTTTGGCCATGATTTGCGATTCCACCAACGTATTTTGCGAAGGCAGCACAGGGTCCGAGGCCGATGTGGCCCACAACCTGATTGATGTCATGAAAGCCTGTGACAAAACCATTTTTATTGGTTGTTTTGCCACCAACGTGGCGCGGGTGCAAAGCATTGCCGAGGCCGCCTTGGCCTGTGACCGCGCGGTAGCCTTGGTGGGGAAATCCATGTGGCGCATTGACAAAGCGGCGCGAGACACAGGGTATTTAAAACACATCCCCCCGTTTTTGGACACGGAGCAAGCCCGTTTGGCCCCCCGTCATAAATTGGTTTACATCGCCACAGGGTCGCAAGGGGAATCGCGGGCGGCTTTGGGAAAAATTGCCCGCGGGGAACACCCCGATGTGGCGGTGCAAAAAGGGGATACGGTGATTTTTTCATCCCGCGTGATTCCGGGGAATGAAAAATCCATTTATGCCCTGCAAAATCAACTCTCAGAGCGCGGCGCGAAAATCATCACGGAAAAAGATGCCATGATTCACGTGTCAGGGCACCCGTCACGGGATGATTTAAAAACGCTGTACGATTGGGTTCGCCCCAAAAGTTCCATTCCGGTCCACGGAGAGCCCCGCCATATTCGGGAACATGCGGCCTTTGCCAAAACCTGCGGCGTGCCCCACAGTCTGGTGGCGCACAACGGCGCCATCATCAAGCTGGAGGGGGACCACCCCACCATCACCAACCAAATCGACGTCACCCGCATGGGGGTGCATGGATCCCGCCTGATGCCCCTGTTTGGCCAGCGTCACAAGCGTTTGCATCAGGTATTGCAGGATGGCTATCTGGCGGTGTGTGTGCCCTTTCACACCAAGAAACAAACCATCAGCAAGCCCCCTGTTTTTTTCCATGTCAACCTGCTGGATGATGATGAATTCCAAGAGATGGAGGCCGATTTCAACGGCTGCCTGATGGAGGCCTGTCTGGATTTAGAAGAAGGCGCCAAAAAACCCCACATCATCGCCATGATGAAAAAGGCCCTGCGGCAAATGCTGCGGGAAGAAATCGGCAGAAATCCGCGCATTGACGTGGTTTTGATGGAGGGCTGATGGGGCATCCCTGTTGCAGACGGGGCTGGTGATCGATAGGTGACGATCCACTGCTGTTACGGGATGTTTTATTGAATTCACATGACCAAAACCTTTTTTTGCCCTAAGATATCCTGATCGCAACCTAGGTTTATGTGCATTTTATGGCCCAACATTCCCGCCTCTTTCATCATCGTGTCCTCCAAAATCCAGGGTATCGCATCGTTTTGGCCGTTTTTGGAATGGCTTGTCTTATCTCCCTTTATCTTCAACATCTCTTTGTCTTCGTTCTGATGGTGGGGGTGTGGGGGCTGCCTTTGATGTTACCCTTCCGCATACAAGAGCTTGCCCATCTTGATTTTTGGGCCCTCAATAATCTTTCCAGTGCCCTTTGTTTGGGGCTGTTTTGTTATTGTTGGCGGCATCGCCATCAGGGATGGTGGGTTGAGGTGCTGTGCGTGCTCATATTTTACGCGGCCATTGGGTTTGGGGCTATGGGGATTGGCCCTGCCTAGGGCGTGTCATTATTTGCTCAAAAGCCGCTTTTCCCGTATGCTGGGCTGCGAATCCTGCCAAAAAACAGTCAATATACGTCCAGTATATCGACCATTTTTTGCCAGTTTCTCGCCTCAGCATCCAGAAAAATCCATCTTTCTCGCTTAAATGATGACACGCCCTAAACCCTCTGGAAAATCTCTTTAAAACAACAACAAAAATGTGCGCCCCCACTGGATCAGCATTTGTCCTGTATTTCTGGCTTGCTAAGCGCCTGAAACAATGCCTCGGGTAGAAAACCCCACTGGACGTGGGGTGGAAATTTGGGCAGAATCTTTGCTTTTCAGGTCTGATTGTCCCTATGCTTTACCGTTACGATGACTTGGTGCCGTACGCACAGGCTCTGGAACAAATGGACAAGGATGTAGCGGCCATTGCATCGGGGCAGAGTGACGATATCTTGTGGCTGTTGCAGCACCCCTCTGTTTATACCGCTGGAACGTCGGCGCGGATGGTGTCCCATGGGGAGACCATCAAGGGCATCCCCCTATATCCCGTGGGACGGGGGGGCCAGATCACCTATCACGGTCCGGGGCAAGTTGTGGGGTATGTGATGATGGATTTACGACGCTATCGGCAGGATGTGCGGTGGTTTGTGGAAACGCTGGAATGTTGGATCATGAACACCCTCGCCGCCTTTGGCGTTTCTGCGGTACAAAGAGAGGGGCGCACGGGCCTGTGGGTGCCGATGCGCCCAGACTATGACGAAAAAATTGCCGCCATTGGTGTGCGCCTACGCCGATGGGTAACGTTTCATGGGGTGTGTGTGAATGTCACAAATGATTTGACCCCCTATCAGAACATTGTGCCCTGTGGTATTACCCATCACGGTGTGACCCGTTTGGCAAATTTGGGGTGCGCGGCCTCGGTTCAGGATGTGGCAGAGGCCATGCGTCAGTGTTTTTTAACAACGCTCAGAGCGCGTTTATGAAGGATCGTTTATGATTGTGTTGCCCCGTTATGCTGGAAAGACAATTTTTATTTTGGGATTGGGGAAAACGGGACTGTCAGCGGCGCAAAGTTTTCGGGCCGTAGGGGCCACCCTATTAGGATGGGATGATGGGGCGGCAGCGCGGGAAGCCGCCAAGGCCTTGTTAACCGTCAAGCCAGCCGACGAACTGCCCCCCTGTGATGCCATGTTTATCAGTCCGGGGATTCCCGAATCCCATGCGGCGTTCTTTTTTACACGAAACCTTCCCCGTTTGAATGATGTGGATTTGCTTTACGAAGCCCACCCCAAAGCCCACTACATCGGCATCACGGGCACCAACGGAAAATCCACCACCACGGCCCTGATGGACCATGTTTTAACGCATGCGGGAATCCCCCATCAAATGGGGGGCAACATTGGGGTGCCCGTGTTGTCCCTGAATCCCCCCGCGTCAGGGGAGCCGATTGTTCTGGAACTTTCGTCATATCAACTGGATCTTGTGGAACAGATGCGTCTATCCACGGCGGCCCTGCTGAACATCACCCCCGATCATTTGGAGCGTCACGGCACCATGGCGAGGTATATGGCGGCCAAACAAAAGATTTTTGACCGTCAACAGTCCGATGATCATGCCATCATTGGGCTGGATGATGCCTTTTGCCAAAGTGTGTATCAGGATTTGTTAACCGAGGGGGGGCGGCACCTTTTGCCCCTGTCCACAGAAAAAGCCTTGGATTTTGGGGTTTTTGTGAAGGACGGTGTTCTTTATGATGCCATGACATCAGGCATTCAAGACATTCTGCGGATGACCGACTGCCCCCGTTTACCCGGACAGCACAACGCCCAAAACGCCGCCGCCGTCTATGCCATGGCGCGGGCGGAGGGGGTGGAGATTCCCCGTATTGTTTCCGCCCTGAAAACTTTCCCTGGATTGGCCCATCGTCAGGAATGGATTGCGCAGGAACAGGGCGTGGTTTACATCAACGATAGCAAAGCCACCAACAAAGACGCCGCCGCGCGGGCTCTGTCCAGCTATGAGGATATCTTCTGGATTGTGGGGGGCAAGCCAAAGGACGAGGATTTATCATCCCTTGCCCCCTATTACCCCAAAATCAAAGGGGCGTATTGTATTGGGGATGCGGGGGCATCGTTTCACCGTCAGTTGATGGCGGCGGGGGTGGCCTCTTGGCATTCCCAAACATTGTCACAGGCCGTGGCCGATGCGCGGCAGGGGGCCCAAAAGGCTGGCGGCGGTGTGGTGTTACTCTCCCCTGCCTGTGCGTCCTTTGATCAGTTTGATCATTACGAACATCGGGGGGATGTGTTTCGGCAAACCGTCCTTTCTTTGGTGGGTTCCTAAAGACATGTTAGAGCGTGCGGATACAAGCCTGCTGGGGCGCTGGTGGTGGACCGTGGACAAACGGTTGCTGGGGGCGACATTTTTGCTGATGGCCTTGGGGGTTCTGTTTATCGTGGCCGCCAGCCCTGCCGTAGCCGAGCGGATCGAGGCCTCGTCCAGCCAAATGTTTACCCTGCAACATCTGATGATGCTGCCTGTGGGGATCACCCTGATGCTGGGGTTGTCGTTATTGGAAAAAAAAGCCTTGGCGCGGGTGGCGGTTTTGGGGTTGCTGGGGGTTTTGGTGGCTCTTGTGCTGACCCTCATCATCGGGGAAGAGATTAAGGGGGCCCGTCGGTGGGTGTCTTTGGGATTTTTTTCTTTGCAAGCGTCCGAGTTTGCCAAGCCCCTTCTGGCTGTTAGTGTGGCGTGGTTTTTGGCTCGTGGGCGGGACAATCCCCGCGTTCGGGGAAAAACCTTGGCCATGCTGTTGTTTAGTTTAACCCTCTGCCTGATTATTCTTCAGCCGGATCTGGGGATGAGTGTTGTCATCACGTTGGGCTTTTTCACGCAGGTGTTTTTGGCGGGCCTGCGGTGGCGGTGGATTATCTTGCTGGTGGCGTTGGCCGTTTGCGGTTTGGTGGGGGCGTATCTGTTGCTGCCCCACGTGTCCAGCCGTGTGGATCGTTTTTTAGAGGCCGATGCGGGCGATACCTATCAGATTACGCAATCCCTGAGGGCCTATCGCAACGGCGGATTTTTCGGTGTGGGCCCCGGTGAGGGCACCATCAAAATGGTTTTGCCAGATGCCCATGCTGATTTTGTGTTTGCGGTGGTGGGGGAAGAGTTCGGGGCCATTGTTTGCTTGTTTATTTTGGGATTGATCGGTTATATTGTTTTGCGTGTGTGGCGATGCTGTTATTATGACAATGATCTCTTTTTTATTTGGGCAGGGGCGGGGTTAAGTGTGCAAATGGCATTACAGGCCTTTGTGAATATGGCATCCTCTTTGGCCCTGATTCCCACCAAGGGTATGACGTTGCCCTTTGTCAGCTATGGGGGGTCGTCCCTGCTGGCCTCATCGGTGGTGATGGGATTTTCACTGGCCATAACCCGCAAACGCCCTGCTTTGGGGGGGCATCCCCATGCCTGAGATGTTAGAGCCTCTTTTGCCCCAAAAGCCCAGAGCCCTCGTCGTCACAGGGGGCACGGGGGGCCATGTCTTTCCCGCGCTGGCCGTGGCCCAGCATCTAACGGGGCGTTATGATGTCCATGTTCTGGTGGATGAACGGGGCAAGGGGTATCTGAAAATGGATGATCCCTTTACGGTTCATGTTATGGATACGCGTCCTTACGGCGGGGGATCGTTGCGGCAAACCCTGAAAGGGGGAGTGTCCTTAATGGCGGATGTGGTGCGCTGTATGATTCTGATTCGTCGAATCCAGCCCCGTTTTGTCATCAGTTTTGGCAGTTATGTCAGCGTGGCCCCGTTGATGGCGGCGCGTCTTTTGGGCATTGAAACCATGGCCCATGAACAAAATGCGGTGATGGGGCGGGCCAATCGGTTGGCGTGTCTGATGGCCAGACGCGTGGCATTGACCTTTCCAGAAACACAGGGCATTTCGCCCCGTCTGAAAAAGAAAACTGTGGTGACGGGCATGCCCCTGCGGCAGGCGTTTTTGGATCCCTTAACCCTGAAAGATGAGGTCCGGCCCCACGGCGCGGTGAATGTTTTGGTGATGGGGGGCAGTTTGGGGGCCAGACAGCTGGGGCGTCTGGTGCCAGAGGCTGTGGCCCTGATGGATGCCCCCCACCGTCGCCGCCTGCGCATTGTGCAACAATGTTTGGACGAGGATATGATCCGCGTCAAAGATCACTATAATACCCTCGGTGTTCATTCCGACGTATCCCGCTTTTTCAAGGATGTGCCCGTGCAAATGACCAAGGCCGATGTCATCATTTCCCGATCAGGGGCGGGGAGCTTGGCGGAAATTTCGTATATCGGTCGGGCATCCCTTTTGATCCCCTATCCCTTTGCCACCCATGATCACCAAAAGAAAAACGCCGCCTATTTTGGGGATCATGACGCTGCTGTTGTGTTGCACGAAGAAACCCTAACCCCCGATACCCTAAAAGAGCATCTGGTGCGCTTGATGGATCATCCAGAGATCCGCGCCACCATGGCGGCGCAGGCCAAGGCCCTGAATCTGGCGGATGTGGCCTTTTCGGTGGTGGCGGACCGATAACCTTTTGGTGAAAGAACCTGTATGCGTATTTTGCAAGTCCTGCCCGCGCTGGTGTCAGGGGGGGTTGAGCGGGGCACGGTAGAAATCGCCTCAGCCCTGCAGGCGGCGGGGCATCACGCATGGGTGGCCAGTGCTGGCGGTCCCTTGGTGGCCGATATCGAACACGTGGGGGCGGTGCATCATCGTTTGCCCCTAAAGACCAAAAACCCATGGGTTATGGGGAACAATGCGCTGGCGCTGGCACGATTGATCCGTGACCAAGGGATTGATCTGGTCCATGCCCGCAGTCGGGCCCCCGCATGGTCCGCCTTGGCGGCGGCGCGTATTTGCGGTTTGCCTTTTGTCACCACCTATCACGGTATTTATGGACAGGGCAGTGGCATCAAACGCTTTTATAACAGCGTCATGGCACGGGGAGATGTTGTGATTGCCCCATCACAGTTTGCGCGGGATTATCTGATGCAGCACCATCCCCACACGGATCCCCAGCGGGTTGTGGTGATTCCCCGCGGGGTGGATACGGATTATTTTGATCCCGCGCTGTGGGCGGGGAGGCCTTTAGAAATTCCCGCCCTTGCGGCGTTACTCCAGCGGGCGGCGCGTCCCTTTTGGGTGTTGCCTGCCCGTTTGTCCCGCTGGAAAGGGCATGATCTGGCCCTATCGGCCTTTGCCCGCTCGGGGGTGGGGGGATCGTTGATGTTTTGCGGCGCGGATACCCCCGATGCGCCCTATCGTCAAGAGCTCAGCCAAAAGATACGGGATCTGGGATTGGGGGAGAGGGTCTTTTTTGGCAACCTGCCCGCTGATACCATGCCTGCCCTGTATGCGGCCGCCGATTATGTGTTATCCCCATCCATGAAACCTGAAAGCTTTGGGCGGGTCATCATCGAAGCGGCTGCCATGGCCAAAATCGTCATCGCCACCCATCACGGCGGGGCGGCGGAATCCATCCTTTCGGGACAAACGGGATTTTTGATCCCTGTGGATCAGGCGGAAACGGCACTGGCACAAACTATGAAAACGGTTTGGGCCCTCAGCGATGCCGCCCGTCACACCCTTTGCCAAGCTGCCCGCCAACGCATCATCGCCACCTATAGCCTGTCGGCCATGCAACAGGCTACCCTAGATGTGTATCACACCCTGTCGGCGCGTCAGAAACGTTAAACCCGCATCGTGGCCTGTCAGCCCCTTGACAACGGATGACCTTGTTCACCCCAAAGCCTTGTCCAAATCCCCAATCAAATCGTCGGGGTGTTCTAGGCCTGCGTGGAGTCTCAGCACGGGGCCCTCAGTCCATGGTTGGGCGGTGCGGGCGCGGCGCATGTCAAAAGGAACGGCCAAGGATTCAAAGCCCCCCCAGCTATACCCCAGCCCAAACAGGGTTAAACGATCCACAACTTGACACAGCGCTGGATAATCCATGGCCATCACACAGGAAAACAAACCACTGGCCCCTGAAAAATCCCGTTTCCAGAGGGCATGACCCCCATGCTCAGGATGGGCGGGGGACAAAATCCGTGTAACCATGGGATGATCCGCCAGCCACATCATCAAATGCTTGGCATTCTCTTGATGGCGGGCCAACCGAACGGCCAAGGTCCGCATACCCCGCAGGGCCAGAAAAACATCATCCGGCGCCGCATGATGCCCGTGGCGGGCGGCGTTGGTTTTTAGGGGATGATACATCCCTTCAGTTCTGGCCACCATGACGCCCAGCATGGCATCGGAATGGCCCACCAGATACTTGGTGGCCGCATGGACGACCACGTCCACACCCGCAGAACATCCCTGAAAATAAAGCGGTGTGGCCCATGTGTTGTCCAAAACCGTGATGATGCCGTGGCTTTGGGCCAAGGCGCACAGGGCGGGAATATCTTGCATTTCAAAGGTGATGGAGGCAGGGGCCTCCAGATGCAAAACGCGGGTATGGGGGCGAATCAGGGCGGCGATCTCCTGATGAGGGTGATAATAGGTGACCTCCACCCCAAAGCGCCGCAACACATCATCGCAATAATGCCGCACAGGACCATAAGACGCATCATGAATCAAAACATGATCCCCGCTTTTTAAAAACGCCGACAATGCACACGTCAGGGCCGCCAGACCCGATTCTACGGCAACGGCTTTGTATCCCCCTTCAAGGGACGCGATGGCTTCTTCAAAAGCAAAGGTGGGTGTTAATCCATGGCGGCCGTAATAGGGTTTGTCCCACCATGTTTTTTCCGTTTCCTTCAGCTGCTGCGTGCTTTCAAACAGCACGGTGGAGG
Source organism: Alphaproteobacteria bacterium (assembly GCA_947458235.1). Lineage (GTDB taxonomy): Bacteria > Pseudomonadota > Alphaproteobacteria > JAJTHO01 > CANGYM01 > CANGYM01. The sequence goes on along the minus strand of CANGYP010000036.1, from coordinate 1,280 downwards.
CTCGCATGACTGGCAAATTGACAGCCCCATCAAAACGACGGGCATCGCGGGCCAGATGGGCCAGACGGGTTTCGGGGTGCATTAGGGGCGCTCCTCATTCATAAAACGATAAAAATAAACACGGTCCAAAACACGAACAATGAGCAACACCAAAAACGTCATCAGCAAATACAAACACGCCGCGATCATATAAAAGGTAAAAGGATGCTTGGACGATGCAATACTCAGGTTCGTCATGCGCATCAATTCGGGAACGCTGATGACAGACAGAAGGGCGGTATCTTTGAGCAACGACAACAAAAGATTAGTGAGCCCCTTGAGCGAGCGAAAGGTGGCCTGCGGCAACACAATTCTAAGGAAACGGCGTGATGTGGGTAGGGCGAAGGCCTCGGCGGCCTCGATCTGTTGGGGCGGGATGGTGAGGATGGCATAACGGATCACTTCACTGGCATAGGCCCCATAACACAGGGACAGCGCCAAAACGCCAGAAGCAAAGGGGGAAAGTTGGCTGATGCGCCCCCATGTCAGGGCCTCAAGAATCGGACCATGCAAATAATACACCGCCAGAATGACCAACAGCTCTGGCATACCTCGAAAAAACAACGCCAAACCCTGCGCCCCTTTGGCGGGCAGAGGGGGGGCATACAGCCGCGTCATCGCCCAGACAATCCCAATCATCAAACTCAGGCCAAAAGAGACCATGCCCAGCTTTAGGGTGATGAGGGCCCCCTCCATCATGCCCGTCATGTGAAAAAAGAGAAACTCTGGCAAAAAAGACGCCATGGGATCGATCTCTGGCTTTAGGGCGTACTAGGCACCCTATGTGATGCCACAAGGGGTACCTATGATTCTTAAGGCTCTTTTGACACAACGGCAAGATTTAAAGCAGGAGTTGTTAGGGTATTAAGTGAGTTGTATGCGTTGCTGGATGAATCATGGCCTCTTTGTCGCAACGTCCCTCATCCTATCCCCCTCTACCCCGCCAGTTGGCGCAGGACATAGGACAAAATGCCGTCATTGACAAAATACGCCATTTCCTCGTCCGTATCGATGCGGGCCAAAACCTGTGTTGTGGTTGTTGTGCCGTCGGCGCGGTGAAGGGTTAGGGTCATGGTGGCGCGGGGCCTCAGCGTGGCCACACCCGCCAGATCAAAGGTTTCATCCCCCCGCAGCGACAGGCTTTTTGCGCTGTCCCCGTTCATGAATTCCAACGCCAAAACGCCCATGCCAATCAGGTTGGATCGGTGGATACGCTCGAAACTTTCGGCAATCACGGCCTT
>CANGYP010000035.1 GCA_947458235.1 Alphaproteobacteria bacterium | reverse complement strand
CATCAAAAAATGCTCTCTTACCACTTGGGATAATTCGTTCGCGGCACGTTGCATCGTGCTCCTCCTTGTTTTTATGATTTCCTTAAACCACAAAATACACGGAAAACGAATTATCTCAATAGGCTAGCGCAAAGTGTACGGTAGTAAGGGTTTTGAAAGTGAATTGGTAGGAGAGAACCACGTACCAAATGATATGGTTCGACTAAAAACCGTAGCGCATCCCTACGTTGAATTTGTTTTGCTCGTTTTGAATGGATGTGCTGTTGCCCACGGCTGTTTTCACATCCAAATCTTCGGTGGCAAAATAACGGTAGTCTAAGGTTACAGCCAAAGTTGGTGAAATCTGATACCCCAATCCCACAATCCCCTGATAAGCCAACCCACCATCAGAGTCATCCAGAACGTTGGGAATGGCCGCAACACCAAAATCATTATAGGAAACGCTGGCATAACCCAATCCTGCCCCCACATAAGGCACAAAGTCTGTGCCCGTGTCAAAATCATGGATCAGATTTGCCATCACATAAAAGGTATCTACATCCCCAGCCGATCCCGACAACGTGGCACCGCCGTTGAGTTTATGGCCATCCACATCCGCTTGGTTATAGCCCACCTCAACTTCAGGACGGAAACCACCCAAGGACCAGACCTTGCCCGTATCGTATCCATAGGAAGCCGAGGCCCCATACCCCGTATCAAAGGATGTATCAATTTTGGCCCCTGGGGCATAATTAAAGTTTGTGTCTTTTTGGTCCACCACGGACAAATTAACAGCCCCGTAAAAACCTTCTTCTAGGGCCAGAGATGGTGAGGAAACGCTGCAAAGGGCCACCCCAAAAAGCGCCGAGGAGAGAAACAGGTTTTTTGAAATTATAGACATTGGAGCCTCACAAGAAAATAAAAATGAACAACAATGGAAAAATATCCTACTGGGCAAACCTTAATACAATGTAAAATCCTTGGCAAGCCTTTTTTGACAGCCTTTTTGCGTCACGGGGCAAAAATTAGCAAGAGCCTTTGATGAAACGGACCTCAAAGGATCACATACGCCCTAGACACCTCCCCTGTCGCGTTACGCCACCCCATCCGCCAGAACGCGGCAGATTTCCCCAGAAAATTCCGCAAAGCCCCCCGTGATGGGGATGGTTTTGGTGACAGTGGTGCCATCGTACAAACGGATGTCACCCGCTTTCAGGGTCAAAATGATGGGTTGGTGCTGTGAAAGGATACCCACTTCACCTTCTGTTCCAGGCACAACGATCATGGTGTAGGTTTCCTGACAAACCCGCTTTTCTGGGGTCACCAAATCCAGCGTGATGGGGGGTGTCATGGATTAGGCTGCCACTTTGACGGCCATTTTTTTGGCCTTTTCTTTGACTTCATCAATGGTACCCACCATGTAAAAGGCTGCCTCGGGCAGGTGGTCGTAGTGGCCATCCAAAATCTCTTTAAATCCGCGGATGGTTTCCGCCAACGGCACAAACACCCCAGGGGATCCCGTGAAGACCTCCGCCACATGGAACGGCTGGGACAGGAAGCGCTGAATTTTTCTGGCGCGGGCCACGGTCAATTTATCCTCTTCGGACAATTCATCCATCCCCAAAATGGCGATGATGTCTTGCAAGGATTTATAGGATTGCAGGACTTTTTGGACCTGACGGGCGACGGCATAGTGCTCTTCCCCCACCACATCAACAGAGAGGATACGCGATGTGGAATCCAACGGATCCACCGCAGGGTAAATCCCCTGCTCCGCAATGCTACGGGAAAGAACGGTGGTGGCATCCAAGTGGGCAAAGGACGCCGCCGGCGCGGGGTCAGTCAAGTCATCTGCGGGGACATAAATGGCCTGAACAGAGGTAATGGACCCTTTTTTGGTGCTGGTGATGCGCTCTTGCAATTCGCCCATTTCACTGGCCAACGTGGGCTGGTACCCCACAGCGGAGGGAATACGACCCAAAAGGGCGGACACTTCGGACCCTGCCTGTGTAAACCGGAAAATGTTATCCACAAAAAACAGAACGTCCTGTCCCTCTTCATCGCGGAAGTATTCGGCCAAGGTCAACCCTGTCAGGGCCACACGGGCACGGGCCCCAGGGGGCTCGTTCATCTGTCCGTACACCAAGGCCACTTTGGACGCATCACCATCCAAATCAATGACTTTGGAATCGATCATTTCGTGATACAGGTCGTTGCCTTCCCGTGTCCGTTCACCCACGCCCGCGAAAACGGAATAGCCCCCGTGGGCCTTGGCGATGTTGTTGATCAGCTCCATAATCAAGACGGTTTTGCCCACACCAGCCCCGCCGAACAGACCGATTTTTCCCCCCTTGGCATAGGGGGCCAACAGGTCAACAACCTTAATCCCCGTGACAAGGATTTCAGATTCGGTGGATTGATCCTCTAAATCAGGGGCATCGCGGTATATGCTCCATCGGGCGGTGCCCTCAAGCGGGGTACGTTCGTCGATGGGTTGGCCCAAAACGTTGAAAATACGGCCCAAAGTTGCCTTCCCCACGGGCACGGTAATGGGGGCGCCGCTGTCAATCACATCCTGCCCACGGGTCAGTCCATTGGTCACATCCATGGCCAAGCAGCGAACCTCACCGTCCCCTAGATGCTGGGCCACTTCCAAAACCAGCAGGTGGCCGTGGTTGTCCACGTGCAGGGCATTTTTGATATCTGGCAAAGCAGCAGTGAATTTTACATCAATCACAGCCCCCATAATCTGGGTGATTTTTCCTATGTTTTGACGAGCCATGGGGTCTTCCTTTCGTTTAAAGGGCTTCGGATCCAGCAATGATTTCCATCAGTTCTTTGGTAATCTGTGCCTGTCGGGTTTGGTTATAAAGTAACGTCAGATCATCAATAACATCTTTGGCGTTGCGGCTGGCGTTGTCCATGGCATTCATACGGGCGGCTTCTTCGCTGGCCGCGCTTTGCAACAACGCACGATAAATTTGAACATGGACATTTCTGGGCAAAATCTGGGCAAGCAGAGCCTCTTTAGAGGGCTCATAAAGATAGGGACGATCAGGTCCCGTGTTGTCCTCTGGCATATCCTCCACTGGCAAGGGCATCAACACCTGACGCGTAGGCAGTTGGGTCAAAGCCGATACAAAGCGACTGTATATCACACTGCACTGCCCATAATCCCCTTGCAAAAAACGCTCCATGGCCCAGTCGCCGATGGCTTCCGCAGCGGCAAAGCTGAGGGTTTTGGAAATGTTGGGCACCGTGTGGGCCACGGGAAGGATGGTGCCCATGCGGCTGATGAGCTTGTTACCCACGATCAGCAGGTGGGGCTCTTGCCCTTTGGCTTTCAGGTCCGTTGTGAATTCGCGCAGATGTTTGAACAAGGCAGAATGAAAGCCCCCGCACAAACCGCGATCCGATCCAATCAGAATAATCAGATGCTTGGGGGAGGGATTTTCAAAACCCCGAAACAAGGGTGGGGCCGCATCATCGGCTTCCCCACGCAGGGCCATGAGCATAGCCGTTAAGGCATCTGCATAGGGCACAGCCTGTAGGGCCTTGGCTTGGGCGCGGCGTAGCTTGCTCGAGGCCACCATTTTCATGGCCGTGACAATTTTTCGCGTGGATTTCACGCTGCCGATACGCCCGCGAAGTTCCTTCAGATTCGCCATACCCTACGCCTTTTTCACCAGAAAGCTGTCCAAACAGTCCTGAATGATGCTGTTGAGTTTGGCCTTGATGGGGTCATCGATTTTTTTGTCTTTGCGGATGGTGGCAAGGACATCCTGATATACCGTACGCATCAGGGACAACAAGGCCTGTTCAAACGCCACAACGTCCGCCGTGGGCACAGTATCTAAAAAGCCGTTAACGCCAGCAAAGAGAGACACAACCTGTTCCTCCATGGACAAGGGGTGGTGCTGTTTTTGCTTTAACAGCTCTGTCAAGCGTGCCCCACGGTCCAGCAATTTGCGGGTGGAGGCATCCAGATCCGAGGCAAACTGGGAAAACGCCTCCATCTCGCGGTACTGGGCCAGTTCCAGCTTGATGCTGCCGGCCACTTGCTTCATGGCCTTGGTTTGGGCGGCGGATCCCACACGGCTGACGGAAAGCCCCACGTTAATGGCGGGACGAATCCCCTTATAAAACAATCCTGTTTCCAAGAAAATCTGGCCGTCGGTGATGGAAATCACGTTGGTGGGAATGTACGCGGATACATCCCCCGCTTGGGTTTCGATAATGGGAAGCGCGGTGAGAGAGCCACCACCCTGTTCATCACTCATTTTCGCGGCGCGTTCCAGCAGGCGCGAGTGAACATAAAATACATCCCCAGGGTACGCCTCCCGTCCGGGGGGGCGACGCAAAAGCAAGGATACCTGACGATAGGCCACCGCCTGTTTGCTGAGATCATCATACACAATCAAGGCATGCATGCCGTTATCGCGGAAAAACTCACCCATGGCGCATCCCGTGTAGGGGGCCAAAAACTGCATAGGCGCGGGGTCTGAAGCGGTGGCAGAAACAACGATGGAGTACGGCAGGGCCCCATTTTCCTCAAGCGTTTTGACAATCTGGGCAACGGTGGAGCGTTTTTGTCCAATGGCGACATAGATACAGAATTGTTTGCCTTTGTCATCGGCGGCGGCCTCGTTCATGGCCCGCTGGTTCAGGATGGCATCCATGGCCACCGTGGTTTTTCCCGTTTGACGGTCCCCGATAATCAATTCCCGCTGGCCACGTCCGATGGGCACCAAGGCATCAATGGCCTTGATCCCTGTTTGCACAGGCTCAAAAACAGATTGACGGGCAATGATTCCGGGGGCTTTGGTTTCGGTTTCCCGCATGGTCACGTTGTCGATGGGGCCTTTGCCGTCAATGGGGTTGCCCAGCGCATCCACCACACGGCCCAGCAAGCCCATACCCACAGGAATTTCCAAAATGCGGTGGGTTCGGCGAACAACGTCATTTTCCTTAATACCACGAGAATCGCCCATGATAACGATCCCCACGCTACCCTCTTCTAAGCTAAGGGCAACACCCGTCACGCCATTGGGAAATTCAACCATTTCCCCCGATTGAATGGTATCCAGCCCATACACACGGGCAATACCATCCCCCACGGTTAGGACAAAACCCACCTCGTTCAAATCTTCTTTGGCGGCGAAATCAGCAATTTCACGCTTCAGGACGGAGGCAATCTCAGAAATGGCTTGGGTTGTTTTTTGTGTCATTGGGGAAAATCTCCTTGGTACGAACGGGCAATCACGCCAGAAAGTTTAGTTTTCAATTGTTGCAGACGATTGGCCAAAGACAAATCATACAGCGACGATCCCACCAGAATTTGAAAGCCCCCCAACAACGAAGGATTCACAGAAAAATCCACACGGGGCTGGGGCCAGCGGGTTTGCAAAACGGTGATCAGCTGGGTTTCTTCGTCTGGGCTCAAGGGCAGAGCGGATATGACGGAAATATCCACGATCCCCTGCTCTTCGTCGTACAGACGCTGATACATATGGGCAATCATGGGCACCAAAGCAAAACGGTTATGCCTTGCCAGCAGGGCCAAAAACCGCAAAATAAACGCCGACTGGGTGCAACCCCGATCCGCAAAAAACGTGGCCACAGGACTATCGGCTTTGGGGTGTTGATAGCAAGCATTTAGCGTATAAGGGATATTGGGATCCTGTCGAATCAGATCCGCAAGGGCCATAAGGCAGTCCCCCGTTAGGGTGACGGCAGAGAAAACACGCGCTTCCTCTAACAAAGCCGCAGCATAGTGGCGGGCCGTGCGGTGATGGGCGAGTGTTTGCGTCATAATCACAGGTTCTTTTTGCCAAAGCCCCGTTTCGTTACCATAGGTGCAACGGTATAGCAAGGGGGATATAGGGGTTTGTATGGGGATTGAAATCTCCTTTGCACAGGGATCAGAGTATGGTATGCCTTGGCATCATCATAAGGGATCACCTGTCATCAATATCCCATGATCGACCCCATGACTTTTACTTAATTATAACCTAAGATTCTCATCAGGACATTGTTATGACCTTTCCCGCTGTTCTTTGTAGGGCCCTCATCCAAAAAGCTGGTGTTCAAAAAGCCACCATTCAAAAAGCTTCTCGCGCTTTTCTGTGTTTTGGCGTTGTGATGGTGTCGCTGGCCCTTCCCGCATGTGAGACTACCCAAAGGGGTAACCTTCGCACGGGATCCCCTGCCACGCCTTCTGATTTTAATGCGCTGGCGGCGTATCCTCGTCCCACTGTGACTCATTTATACACAACGCCATTCGATATCAACCCCCAAGCCAGTGCCAGTCAACGGCGGCTGTATGTGGATTTAATCAATGTCTCCACGGGCAAGGATGGTTATGCTCCCCGTTATTATGTCATCACCGCAGGACAGGATGACGTGACCTTGGTGGCCGTAGCGGCGCAGAAAAAATATCTGGAAAACATCTATCAGGCACGGGCTGGGCTGAACCGTTTTGGGGCTGGTGCTCGTTTGCTGCCTTTGCTGCAGGGCCATAAAGAAGCAGGAGATTATAACACGCTGGATCTTCTTTATCACTTGGGTTTCCAGCGTTTGGTGCTCACCAACGGTGAGGATTTCACCTATCGTATTGATCTGCAAAAAACAACACCTTCGCCAGCGCAGTCATGGGGGCATGATTCAGAAGGGAGTCTTAAAGGATGAACATTCGTGATTATGTCGCTGAAGTGGCCAATTTTCCCAAGCGAGGCGTTACGTTTTACGACATTTCAGGGATTTTGGCCCATGCTCAGGCGTGGGCCTATACCATTGATACGTTGGCGGAAGCCATCGCCCCCCATCGCCCCCAATTTCTGGCGGGGATTGAATCTCGTGGGTTTTTGTTGGCGGCCCCTTTGGCCTATAAGCTAGGGTGCGGTTTTTTGTTGATCCGCAAGCATGGCCGTTTGCCCGGACGCACAATCTCTTATACGTACAGCTTAGAATATGGGACCGATACCTTGGAAATTCAATCGGGGCGTGTGACGGCTGGGGATACGGTTGTGGCGGTTGATGATATTTTGGCCACGGGCGGAACGCTGTCCGCCAGCATCAAGCTGTTGCGGCAGTGCGGTGCCCATGTTCCCATGGCCGCTGGCATCATGGAACTTTTGGATCTGGGCGGGCGAGAAAAGCTGGGCCTACCGTTCCACGCTCTGATGGTGGTTTAGGGGTTCTGGAACAAGGTCAACACCGTCCTTCTCTTGTGGCCCCTGAGACCAATTCGCTCTCAAAAACATACACATTCCCCCATGTTTTTGAAAAAATTCCCTCTCCGGCTTGCAGGGTTCTTGATTGTGGTTTGGTATGAGGCGAGAAACTGGCCCCCCCCTCAACCCCATAAGTTTTCTATGTGATGAATGTTCCCGTTGGGGGTGACGATCATGGCATCAAAGCGGATGTCATGGTGTGCGTACTGGGGATAATCGGCCAAAAAACATGCTGCCGCTGTGGCGTACCGTTCAGGGGATAGAGTGGTGAGGATATCCCGCCCCTGATCCAGCGTGGGGCGGGCCTTAACCTCGATCAGGAAAAGGGTGCTCTGATGACAGGCCACAATGTCAATTTCCTGCGCGGGATTGCGATACCGATGGACCAGAATCTGATACCCCTGCTGCCGGAGGCGTTGCAAACACCGTTCCTCGGCCTGTCGCCCTGTGGCATCCCCTGTGCGTTTCATGGGGATGGATCCTTAGCCACCTTCAGGGCCAAGGTGTACAGGGTCTTGCGCGGTACATCCCACATTCCCTGTGCCAAAGCCACGGCCTGTTTGACCCCGTGCGTCTGCACAAGGGCTTTCATTTCCGATTCCAAGGTCTGGGGATCCAAAACCTGCGCCGCGATATGGGCCACCAAAACCCATTCCCCGCCCATAATTTTGGGATCTTGGGCGGCGCGTTGGGACAGAGCCTCGGAAACGCTTTGGGGGGAGCCACGAAAAGTGCCCTCGTGCATTTTTGTCATTTCGCGGCACAGGGCGATGTGCGCCTGATCCCCAAAATGATCCTGCAAGGCCGATAGGACTTTGGGCACGTCATGGCAGGCCACATACCCCACCACGGTGGTTTCACGGGGCCAGTTCAGATCCTTTGGGCCGATAAACCCAACAAACAGAAAACGATGGGTGGGCAATCCCGCCATCATCATCCCCGCCACCGCCGCACAGGCGCCCGGAATGGGGATCACGGGCACGCCCTGATCGTGGCACGCCTGAACCAATTTATATCCGGGATCGGCAATCAGGGGTGTTCCCGCATCGCTGATCAAGGCCACCGCCGCCCCCCCCTGAATCGCTTGAAGAATCCTTTGCCGCTGGCGTTCATCGGAAAAATCGTGATACGGTATCAAACGCGGCGGCACAATGCCATAATGATTCAGCAAGGTGCGGCTGGTTCGGGTGTCCTCGCACGCCACCATATCCGCCTGACGCAAAACATCCAACGCACGTAGGGTGATATCTTTTAAATTGCCAATGGGTGTGGCAACAAGGTACAAACCAGAGGAAAGAGAGGCCATAACCATGATCGCAAAACTCCTGACACTATCCTTGATTACGGTTCTTCTGTCAAATTGCGCTATGCCGGTGGATACGCACGAAACCCGCCGTACTCCTGCCCCCCTCACCCAAGTGCAGGTCGAATCCATGACACCTGATACATCTGCCCCCAAAAATGAGGTCACCGTTTCTGAGGGCATCGCCCCCCCCAGCCCACAAGAGACTTTACAAGGCTGGCATGTCGCCCTGTTGCTACCCCAATCAGGCAAGCATCAGGCCTTGGGGCAGGCCCTAGCGGAAAGTGCCACGTTGTCGCTGGCCCGTCTGCCCAATGCCAACCGCCTGCGCCTGAGTGTGATGGATACCTCCGCTTTGTCGCCCAGCACTGTGCAGGCCATGAAAGAGCGCATCCTAAAAGAAAACGTCAAACTGATCATCGGTCCTGTGTTTGCGGAGCAAGCCCAGACGCTTCGCGCCGCCTTGGCAGATACGGCAGGGGCACCACCGCTGATTGCCTTTTCCAACACCACCAGCATTGCGGCGCCGCCGCTCTTTGTGGCGGGATTTGATCCGTTTGCGGAAATCCTCACCGCCACCAAGGCCCTCGCCGTGCAGGGGTCTTGCCACGTTTTGATTTTGCCGCCCACCAAGGCTGGCTATGCGCTGGAGCCCGTCTTAAAAGAAGCCTTACTCGCCCAAGGTGCCCGCGTTCTGGGTATAACCTATTACCAAAAGGGGTCTTTGGACCCCCTGCTGTCCACCGTGACGCAGGCGGCGGGTGCCGCTGGTGGATGCACCGCCACCCCCTCTGGCCATACCTTTACCACGGTGGTGGCGTTGTCGGGATCGCCGCTGAAAAGTGTTGTGGCCTCGCTGGAAAGCACGGCCACAGACATGATTACCCCCGCCCTTGCCCCGCCCAGCACCAAGCCCCTGTTTTTCGCCGATGTGGATCGGACCGTGTGGGATGATGTGCAGCGGTATTATCAGGACGCCTTGGGACGGGAGGCGTCCCGTTTGGATGTGATTGGGTATGATATGGTCTCGCTGGCGGGCTATTTGGAACAAAGCGGCAGCGACGCACAGGCAGGCTTGAAAACCCCCGCAGGGTTCAAGGGGCTGGTGGGTCTGTTTCGTTTTCAGGACGGCGGCACCATTCAGCGGGCCTTGTCTGTTTACAAAAAAGATCAGGGGCAAAGCACCCTGATAACCCCCGCCCCCCAGCGGTTCGCCCCGTGATTGCCCTGAACAACACCGTTTCGGGGCATTTGATCCAGCGGTACAAACGCTTTCTGATGGATGTTCGGCTGGACAATGGGGAGATCATCACAGCCCACTGCCCCAATTCTGGATCCCTGATGGGGGTGAAGGATGCGGGTATGCCCGTGGTACTTTCGTATCACCCCAGCCCCAAGCGCACCCATGCCTATACCGCCGAAATGGTCTATACCGAAGGTATATGGGTGGGCATCAATACCCAACATCCTAACCGTCTGGTGAAAGAAGCCCTGTTGGCCCATAGCCTGCCCGAAATTGCTGGCTATACTGACGTTCAGCCAGAGGCCAAAGTGGGTCAAAGCCGATTGGATTTCTTTTTGCCGGATTGGGGCTATATTGAGGTAAAAAACGCCCACATGAAACGCCGCCCCGCCCTTCTGGAATTTCCCGATGCCGTCACGGGGCGGGGGGTGAAGCATTTGAAAGAGCTTTCGCAGGTGGCGGCCATGGGCCACCGCGCCGCCTTGATTTATATCGGCCAAAGGGACGACGTGGACCACTTTTCTGTGGCACGGGACATTGATCCTGCCTACGGTTCCGCCTTTGACGATGCCCAGAGGGCGGGGGTGATGATGCTGGCCTATACCTGTCACGTTTCCCCTACGGGGATTGCGCTGGGGCGGCCCATAAGCATCGTGGTGTGAGGGGAAGGGAGCCCCGCTTTTGCAGGGCTGACATCGTGATTAGGGCGTGTCATGTTTTGATGACAGAGATTTATCCTCTATAGAGGGCGTATTCGTACATTTTTTATGCCATTTTTCCCATTGAGAGCCCAGCACAAAACGGATAGAGTAGGGGCAACGATGGATTGCCTTAACCCTGAACACGAAGGAGCCCCTCCGATGTCCCTGACTGCCCGTTTGCATACCCTGTTATCCAGTGAATATGCCCTGTTTTTGAAAACCCAAACGTATCATTGGAATGTGACGGGTCCAGAGTTTCCCGCTTTGCACGCATTGTTTGAAACGCAATACACGGCTCTGTTGCCGCTGGTGGATGGGGTGGCCGAGGCCATTCGGTCCTTGGGGGCCAAAGTCCCTGCGGGTCTGGCGGTATTTCAAAAGGAATCTGTCATTCAGGACGGCGATGAACACACCACAGCCCGTGATATGGTCCTGTCGCTGGCCACCGATCATCGGCGTATCATCACCTTGGCCACCGAAGCCCGCCAGTTGGCGGAGGCCGAGGGGAAAATCATCACCGTGACGTTTTTGGATGGCTTGCTGGAGCAGCACAACGCCTTTGCGTGGATGCTGGAAGCCACGGGATCTTAAAACCCATGCCCGATGTTGTGTTTTTTGTGGTGATTCTGCTGGGCAGTCTTGCGGGAGTATCCTTTTTTTGGTGGCGTCGCCTGTTGGCCCTGCGTTTGGAGTACACCACCCTGAAACAAACCGCCGAGGCCGAGGCCAAACACCTGCAAGCCACCCTAGATCAGGAAAAACAGCTGAACGCGCAGCAGATGGCTTTTTTAGAGCGGGAACAAAAAAACCAACAGGTCCATTTCCAAAGTCTGGCCCAAGAGGCCCTGAAACAAAACAACGAAAATTTCCTGCTGCTGGCCAAAGAGCAGCTGAACAAAACCCAGCAAGAGGCCCAGCATACGCTGATAAGCCGGCAAAAGGCCATTGAAACCCTGCTAGAGCCCATGAAATCCTGTATGGATGCCATCCACAAACAGCATTTGGAATTAAACGATAAACACACATCGGCCTATAGCAGCCTGAAAACGGAAATCAAATCCCTGATGGACCTGCAAAACACCGTCACGGGGGAAACCCAGAAATTGGTGGAGGCCCTGCGCAAACCCCAAGTCCGTGGTCGCTGGGGTGAAATGACTCTGCGCCGCGTTCTGGAACAGGCGGGTATGATGATGCACTGCGACTTTGTGGAGCAAGACGCCCAGCGGGATGCCGATCACAAACTGCAACGCCCCGATGTGGTGATGCATCTGCCGGGTGGTCGGTATGTTATTTTGGATGCTAAGGTGCCCTTTGATGCCTATTACGAAGTTGTCTATGCCAAAGATCAGGAAACGCGGCAAGTTGCGCTGGACCGTCACGTTCGCCACCTGATGACCCATGTTAAGGCTTTGACGCAAAAGGCCTATTGGCAGCAGTATCAAAACAAAGCCCCCGAATTTGTGATTTTGTTCATGCCGCTGGAAAGTGCCTTTGTGGCCGCCATCGAGCAAGACCCCGACCTGCTGGCCAAAACATGGGAACAGCGCATCATTCTGGCCACTCCCAGCACCCTGATGGCCACCCTGATGGCCATTGCCCACAGTTGGAAACAGCACCATCTGGCCGATCACGTGGAAAAAGCTGCTGAAATGGCGCGGGAGCTGTATGGTCGTTTGCAAACCTTTGCTGGCCACCTACAGGATGTGGGCACCCATATGCAGAGATCCAACAAAAGTTACAATCAGGCCGTGGCCAGTTTTCAAACCCGTCTGTTGCCCAAGGCGCGGCAGTTTCAGACCCTCGCCCTGAGTGCCCAAGATCAGAAAGACATCACCCTGAAAGAGGTGGATGAAACCATCACCCCCCTGTTAGAGGGGGCGGCGTGAGGATCAAGAGTACAGCCACCCTTAGTATCACCCTTGGCATAATCACTGCATAAATAAAAAAAACCATCAAGAGGCTTTCATGTTTTATTGGCTTTATACAACATTTGGGCAGGATCTTTCGGGATTGAATGTGCTGCGGTACATTTCTTTTCGCAGCATTTGGGCCCTTATCACGGCTTTGGCCCTGACCATGGCTTTGGGGAAGCCCTTTATTGCATGGCTGAAACGTCAACAAAAACATGGACAACCCATTCGCACCGATGGACCAGAGGGGCATCTGCTCACCAAACAGTCCACGCCCACCATGGGGGGGATGATGATTTTGATGACACTGGGCCTTTCCACCCTATTGTGGTCGGATTGGGGGAATGTTTATGTTCTCTCTGTACTATTGGTGACATTGGGATATGGGGCTGTTGGGTTTTATGATGATTTTTTAAAGTTGCGCTATCGCAGCTCCAAAGGCCTAAGGGGCAAAGCCAAACTGTTTTGGCAATCCACGATTGCGCTGGGGGCTTTGGGCATTTTGTATTTGTTTACAGATCCCCTAACATTTCCCACCCTCAGTCTTCCTTTTTTTAAAGATGTGCTTTGGGATTTGGGATGGTTTTTTGTGCCTTTTGCGGTGATTGTGATGGTGGGATCCTCCAATGCGGTGAACCTGACGGATGGCTTGGATGGCTTGGCGACGGTGCCGATTATGGTGGCAGTGGGGTGTTATGGGATCATTGCCTATTTAACGGGTCATACCATTTTTGCCGATTATTTGTATATCAAGCCCATTTTGGGCACAGGAGAGCTGTCTGTGTTCTGTGCGGCGTTGATCGGATCATGCTTGGGTTTTTTGTGGTTTAATGCCCCCCCTGCCGCTGTGTTCATGGGAGATACGGGGTCTTTGGGCTTGGGCGGGGCTTTGGGGGCCCTTGCGGTGATGACCAAGCAAGAGCTGCTGCTGTTGATTATCGGCGGTGTGTTTGTGGTGGAGGCCCTCTCTGTCATTCTGCAAGTGGCCAGTTATAAATGGCGCAAAAAACGCATTTTCAAAATGGCACCGCTGCATCATCATTTTGAAAAAAATGGATTGCTGGAATCCACCATTGTGATTCGTTTTTGGATTGCGGCGGTGGTTTTGGCCTTGGTGGGCTTAGCCTCTTTAAAAATACGCTGAAGGGAGAGGGCGGAGGACGGAAAAAAGTCTTCTGTTCCTACGTCATGCCTATTGCTGGTTGGATAAAGTTCTATTGAATAAAATGCTTGACGAATATAGGTTTATATAGTATATATATTATGGCGGTGTCTAACTCGAAGTGCAACACCCTTTGAGAGCGGCGGAAAAGGCCTCGTTTGGGGTTTTGTAGTCGAGGCATTTTCGTGGGGTATTGTTCATTTGTTCAGCGATTTGGTCAAGTTCTTCTTGCGTAAGGTCAGAAATATCTG
>CANGYP010000034.1 GCA_947458235.1 Alphaproteobacteria bacterium | reverse complement strand
TCTGTGTCAAGGGGTTCGCTACGCCGGTTCGGAAAAAATCATCCTCGGTTCAGCCTCTGCCGAGGCCTCACCTTGCGGTATTTTTCCCGCCCCGCCCCTTGACACAGAAAGAAACCTGCCCCACCCCGCCCCGTTCTTTCCCATCACCTATTTTAGAAAGGAACAGCCTTGTAGAGCGTAGCGAAGCAATCCAGACAGGCCACAATCGAGAACACTGGATTGCCGCACATCCTTCGGAGGCTGGTAATACGGGTATGAGAAAAGTTTGGCCACAACGGAACAGCCCTGCGATGGGGGCGTTCTGTTGCCCGGTGCCCCCTGACCGCTAGGAAAATCCAAAACAAGCCGCGGTTAGGCAGCCAGTTTCAGGTTCGCCTGAGGTGCAACGTTATCGTTAGCACTTAGAGTTTTGGTCCGATAACAGCGGTACCATACCGAACGAAAGTCATATCTTTATTACGCCCGTCGATCCTGTTTCACCCCCGCCGCAAAGCCCCACAAATCAAATGACGGGAATCAAATGACAGAGACTCTGGGGTGGAGGTGCCGGGTTCCGCCCCCGGGTCCGAAACGCCTATTTCATACACCATTTATCGTTATAGTTATGTTGCCATAACCCTGCTTGTATATCACTTTTTTCCCGTAAACGCAAGGGGGATGTTCAGGGAGATGTTCAAACACCCTTTAGGTTTACTGCCCATAGTGTTTTTTGATTGTCTAAAGAGGGCGTACGCGTGTATGATGGGTGCCTCAGTGAATCGGACCGCTGCGCTTCTTTGGCGTTTGTCAGGGGGGTGAGGAAAGTCCGGGCTCTATGAAAGGACGGTGCCAGAGAAATTCTGGGCACAGTGATGTGACGGCCAGTGCAACAGAAAGCAAACCGCCGATGGTCCCTTTGGGGACACAGGTAAGGGTGAAACGGTGTGGTAAGAGCGCACCGCTGCAGGGGTAACCCGCGCAGGCACGGTAAACCCCACCGAGAGCAAGGGCAAATAGGAACAACCGCGGGATAATCAGGCCCAAAGGCCCCCTTTCAGGTCCGTTGTTCGGGTAGCCCGCACGAGGAGGTCAGCAATGGCCTTCCCAGATGAATAGCGGTCTCGTGGCTCCTGCGGCCATAGACAGAACCCGGCTTATAGATTCACTGAAAAGCAGGCAGCGGGCGTGCCACCACGCCCCGCTCCATCGCATACCCTTTGTTTATCCCTTGTTTTCATTATTTTGATAGGATTTACGTCCATCGTCATTGCGTACCGCTGGGAGGGGGGTGGGGAGGCCTAGTCATCCATTCTTTCGGGTGGCGGCACTTCTGATTCAATCTTATCCATTGACATTCCCCCGCATTCGGGGTAACTTTGACAAGTTATAATAAATTGCGTGCATTTGGCACTCTCGTTATGGCTTGGGGGAAGGGGTGGTGTCCTCTCCTCTACGGGGTTTGGGCATAGGGAATCTCACGAAAGGAACCAAGGGATGAATCGCATTTTTTACGTGTTGGCTCTGTGTAGCCTGTGGATTGTTTTGGTGGCTGATCTATCGGCATGGGCGGCTTTTAATACCTATCCTGAGCGGGTAAAACAGGAATACGTTCAGGACTGTATGCGTCAACCCATCCCCTTTGCCATTGATATCCCCAAAGAGGGACGCTACAAACACTGTCTATGCACTTTTCATTACATCAAACAAAATATGTCCTATACGGAATATCAAAGCTTTGATCAAATCGTCCGCAGTGGTCAAATGCAAAATGTGCCCGCCAATTACATCAAAATTATGGAGGACGGCACCACCCAATGTGCGCGGCGTTACCTGATGGGGGTGGGCAAAATCCGCTAACCCTGTGGAGGATCAAAAAAAGACTCCGTCCCCCGCATAGCCTGACGGGTTTGTTGTAATACAGTTAAGAGGTGGTCTTGATCCTTGCAGGTCATGGGGCCGGGGTGTTGGCCAAGCTGGCAACAGGCCTTCAACAGGGCTATAGCCCCCATATTGGCGGCAACCCCTTTCAGGCCGTGCAATGTTTCCTTTTGCTGCTGTGGGCTTTGGTATGCCAGGGTTTTCAAGGGGGTTTCATAATCTATCGCCAGAAAATCCTCCATCAGGTCCCGCAACACTTCTGGCCCCACATCGTGGCGCAGACGTTGCAAACGGTCTTTATCCAACAGGGGTAGATCGGTCATGATGCGGCAGCCCATTCGGGGTTGGCGGTATCCCCCCCCCTGCGGCTGACAAACACAAAAGTATTGTCATCGGGGACGGGGTGGGGACGGGTGATATTCAGATGGGCCTTGATCAAATCCAGAAAAAATGCTGGCGTGCTTTGCTGGGCTAGGGTGTTCAAAGAATCCTCTGTTAAAGGGTTTTCGCATAAATCAGGATGCAACAGACCATCGCTATAGGCAAAAAAACACCCCCCCTCTGGCAGGGGAATGGTGATGGCCTCGAAAGGTGTATCCTCTACAAGCCCCAAGGGCAGGCTTTGGGCAGTGGCGATGTGGGTGCAACGTCCATCATCGTCCCACACAATCAACTGGGGATGGGCCGCCGCACTATAGGTCAAAGTATTGTGATGTGTATCCAAAACCATCACAATCATGGTGGCAAAATGCCCTAGCGGGATATAGGCTTTCAGGGCGTTGTTGATTTTGGCCAGATACACATCGGGCTGTTCGGTGATGAGCATGGGATTATGGCCCATATAGGCCTGTAGCCATACCGTATGCAACGCCGCATGGACCCCATGCCCGCTGAAATCCACCAGCGACATCAGGACACGGTGATCATCCAGCGGGGAAAGGCCCCACATATCTCCGCCCAATTCGGTGGAGGGGTGGCAGTACCCCTCCACCATCAGGCCATAACGTTCGTTAATGCCCTGAATCTGATCTGGCGCAGGTAACAAGGAACGCTGAACATCATAGGCGCGGCGTAATTCCTGCGCCACGCGTTTTTGATAGCGCATCAAATCCTGCATCAACCCTTGGTGTCCTAAATGGATGGACACACGGGCCAGCAATTCTTCTTTGTGGAGGGGTTTGGTGATTAAATCCGTGGCACCAGCCTCAAAGGCTGCCACGCGGTCCTGCATACTATCCATCTGGGTGATGACCAGAATGGGTATATCCTCATGGGGATGATCCTGTCGAATGATGCGGCAAACATCAAACCCACTTAAATGGGGCATATGCAAATCTAGCAAGATTAAATCAGGATGGTGCTGTTTGTGCATCCCGAGGGCCTCGATACCATCAGCGGCCTCAAAAATATGGCTATACCCTTTGGTGCGGAGCAAGGCGCGGATCAAATGACGGTTCACCCTATCATCATCCACGATCAAAATACGGGCGTTTCCATAATGGCGCAGGGGTTGCATCATGGGGCCTCTTTCCAACAAAAGCCCATTTTGATGGCCCTGATCGTGGGATCAAAGGTTAAATCACGGGCCAACTGACGCATTAAACGTAATCCATGAATTCTGTGGGGAATATCTTCTGTGGGCAGAGAAACGGGTTTTTCACCAAAATCTTTGACGACGATTTTCAGAATCTGATCCATAAGTTCCCATGTCACATACACGGGGCGGGAACCCAAGGTGGGGTTGTTCAAACGGGATTCAACCTCTTTGGTGATGCAGCTGCGGTGAATGTCATCAATTTCCAGATTCCCGTGCAGGGCGGCGTTATACAGGGCTTCGTGCAGGCAGACCCTGACGGCAAAACGGGTATCCTGATCCATCGTTTGGGGCAAAGCGGACAGCACCTGCGTGGCGCAATCCCCCCCCAGAATGGCATGGGTTGAAAAGGCAAACACCGTAACCTCCCCAGCATAACATCCTGTCGGATTAACCAACCACTTTGAACAGCTGATCGAATTTGGCAATGTCCAAAATACGCAGAACATCGCCCTTGGCATTGGTCAGGGATAGGGCCAATTTTTGCTTGATGCACGCATCCCGCAGCAGCAACAGCATACCCAGCCCCCCCGAATCAATAAATTCCAGATGTTCCAAATCCACGGCGCAGGCTGTGCAGCCTTCGCCAGATTGCAAATCATCCAGAATGGCCCGAAATTGATCGTGATCCATGGCGGTAAAATGACCGCTGAGCGTGATTTTTTTCGTGTTGTTTTGGGTCGTGATTTCAACTTTTGACATGGTCCACCTCGTTTAAAAAAGTTCTATATCTTCACCACTAAAGGTTTGGTTTTCTTTTTTGTTCAATCCCACCAAATCCTTCAAAGAGCTGTCCTGTCCACGGGTTAGAAAGGCCCGCAGGCGTTTTTCTCGGCTTTCTTCTAGGGATAACGCCATAATGCCTTGATTCAGGGCCTGATAGGCCGCTTGTTCCGCCTCTTGTTTATCCACCCCCCCATCGATCAAGCTTTCCAAAGCGTGGGATTGCAGCGTGTTCCGCTTCGCAAAGGCCCGCATGGTGTCCGTGACATATTCCAGTGCCTGTTTGGCGCGGTCCTGAACCTGAAAATTGGATACCAGCTTGCTGATTTCTTTGCATTTTATGGTGTTTTCCATCACATTGGTGACTGTTTCAGAAAAATACTGGCTTTGTTTGACTAGGTTCTTGGTGATCCTTTCGGTTTTTTCCTGAAGAATCATTTGGGGGATCATATCTTTGTTGGCCAGACGCATCATGATCGTGTGGGATTCTGTCATGCCTTGGCGAATGGTGTTGATTTCCGCGCCCAGATTGTGGGCAAAGCCATTGATCCCCTCGGCCAGTTCGCGCAGTTCGTCTGAGACCACTTTGAACGTGCTGCCTTCGGATCCTGATCGTACAGCCTCGATGGTGGCGTTGATGGCCACCATGTTGGTGCGGGAATTCAGGACACCGATTTTGTTGACCATGGCCTCCACACGTTCCATTTGCGCCATGACGTTGCTGAGTACGAAGACCAAATTCATGGCCTCTTTGGAATAAAAGATATTCAGATCAATAATTTCTGAGAATGTTCGCGTCACAAAATCCGTAAATTCATCCAGATTCATGTCCTTGTCTTCCATCTGGATGGAATTCGCCTGTTTGACGACCTGTTCTAAAAAATGACCTTGGGCGGTGTTGATTTTTGAGATTTCCAGAAAATTGCTCACCATGCGACCGATCTCGTCTTCCAAATGGTTGGACAACGATTCCACATCGGATGACAGGTTCTGTAAAATACCGGATTCCAGATCGCTGCCAGCGGCAACACAGTTCAGAATATCGCTATGCTGCTGGGCATCCGAGACCTTTTGGAATCTACGGGGCAGGGGTTGTGGGGCGGGGTTCATGATCCAGACTCGCAGTATCTCATAAGTTTGGGGCCTATGTCGTTCAGGGGCAATTCTTGGCAGACCCCGCCTGCGGCCATGGCCGCTTTGGGCATGCCGTAAATAACGCACGTCGCTTGATTTTGCCCCAAAGTCTGGGCCCCTCTATCACGCATGGCTTTCAGGCCCATGGCCCCATCGGTGCCCATACCTGTTAAGATAACCCCGACGGCCTTGGACCCAAAGGCCTCTGCCACGGATTGAAACATCACATCCACGGATGGACGGTGGCTGTTAACCTTTTCGGTATCTAACAGAGTGGCAAGGGTGTTGTATTTTGTACCTTTCAGCACCAAATGACGACCCCCAGGGGCGATATAGACATACCCTGCTTGCAGACGATCCCCATCTTTCGCCTCAACCACCGTCAGGGGTAACAGGGCGTTTAGTCGTTTGGCCAAACTTTCGGTGAAATAGGGCGGCATATGTTGCGTCACCACAATGGGGGGCATGGTGGCGGGTAGATTTTTTAAAATGGTTTCCAGAGCCTCTACCCCCCCCGTGGACGACCCGATGGCCACAATCATATCGGATTTGATGGCAATGGGGGCCACAGTGCGGGCGGGGGCTTTGGTGCGTTGGATATTCAGGTTGGCTTTGGCGGCATTTTTGACCTTTTCCCGAATCATGTCCGCCATGTTTTCGATTTCTTTAAAGGCAAAGTTCGATGGTTTCGTGATAAAATCCACCGCCCCTAAGGCCAAAGACCGCAGCGTCACATCCGCAGACTCCGTGGTTTTGCTGGAAATCATCACCACAGGCAAGGGCTTTAACCGCATAATTTTTTCCAAAAAGGACACCCCATCCATATGGGGCATTTCCACATCCAACGTCAAAACGTCTGGATTCAGGGTGTTCATCATCTCTTTGGCTTCGATGGGGTCATTGGCGGCACCCACCACCTGCAAGGCGGGATCGGCCTGCAGAATTTCCGTTAACAGCTTGCGAATAAATACGGAATCATCGACAATTAAAACTTTGATGGGGGTCATGGGATTCACCTAAAATAATTCAATTTCACAGTCTTTGGGTTTAAAGGTCCGTTGGTAGCGTGTTTCCTGCTTGATAATCTCTTGCGTCTCTCCGTCCACGGGCACTTTTTTTTCGATGACGGTGCCAGTGGCGGGAAAGTAAAACAAGCGACGGGCACAGCGCTCCCCCAGACTTTTTTGGACGACGCGCAAATTTTCAGACAGGATATAATCATGGATAAAGGTGATGTTTTTATCCCCCACCCCCATAATATCCCCCATAATTTGCCCGCCACCAAAAATTTTAACCTCCAGATCCGTGCGTTTGCGCCCCAGTGTCAGAATGTCATTGATCAAAACCTCCATGGCAAAGTTACCAAAGCGCATCCCCGCGCTGTGGCCGCCCCATGTGCCCGATTCACTTTTGGGCAGCATGAAATGATTCATCCCCCCGCGTTTGGTTTTGGGGTCATAAATACAGGCAGAAATGCAGGATCCCAGCACGGTGGACAGAACCTCGTCAGGGGCATGACTGACGTAATGATCCCCCGGCAGAATCTTGACCACATAGGCATCGTGCTGGGCATCATAGTAGGCCTGCCGCCCATCGTGGGTTTTTTTTGTTTTGATTTTATTGATGGTGGGTGTCATGGGGCCACCTTCTGGTAAATGGTGCGTCCAACCATTTTCAGGGGCAGATTTTTGTTGCGCACACTTTCCGAATGACCCAAATACAGATACCCACCCAGCTGCAACACATCACAAAACTGGGAAATGATCTTGCTTTGCAAGTCATGATCAAAATAAATCAGCATGTTGCGACAAAAAATAACGTCAAGTTGCTCCCGCAGGGTCCAAGGTTTGATGATGTTTAACTGATCAAAACGAACCATGGATTTAATCAGGGGGGCCATTTCCAAACAGGTGCTGTTTTTGCGAATCAGGCCTTTTTCAAAATATGCATTGGGAATTTGGGGAAGTAAATCCAAACTGTACTGGCCCTTCATGCCGTGGGCCAAGACGTTGCTGTCCAGATCGGTGGCCAGAATACGAATGCTTCGCGCCGCATTTTCCGTGTTGTTGGCCGCCAGACTCAGGGCTAGGCTATAGGGCTCTTGCCCCGAAGAACACCCACACGACCAGATGGACAATCCCCGTTTCACAGGGCAAACGGTTTTGATCAGATGATCAAAATGGTGATCTTCGCGGAAAAACAGGGTGTGGTTTGTGGTCATGCTGTTGATTAAAAAGGCCATTTCACCCACACCCTGACGGGATGACAACAGCAGCAGATAATCATTGAATGTTTCTAGATTCAATGCCTTCAACCGTTTCACCAGCCGTGCATACATCATGTCTTTTTTTGACAGCTTCATCATGATCCCCGTTTCGCGTTCAACGCGACCGGCAATATCCAGAAATTCTCTGTCAGAAAAAGAAACTTTGCTTAAGGGGCTGATGGCCATGACGGTGGGTCCTATTGTTTCTTTTCAGGCTTGGCCAGAAAATCATCATCATTGACGGGCAACTGATTCCCAATCAGGGTATGAATGTCCAGCAGCATGGTCATCACGCCGTTGCTTTCGCCCAAACCCATGACGCTGTTCATGCGTTCCACCTCTTTGCCACGGTTGCGGGGGGGCGGTTGAATTTGATCGGGGGCAAAGGATAAAATGTCTGAAACCGCATCCACCAAAAAGCCCACAATGCGCCCCTGAATGGACACAATCAGATTCACATGCTCGGCGGTGGGCTGGGTCAGGCCCTGACCAAACACCGCCCGCAAATCATAAATCGGCACAATGGCCCCGCGCAGGTTCAACACCCCCCGCATACTGCTGGGGGTGTTGGGCAGGGGGGTAACGTGGGTCCATGCCTTGATTTCCCGAACATCTTGGATGTTCAGTCCATAATGTTTTCCATCGACATAAAAGGTTACAAATTGGGGATCCTCCGCAATGGCATCTTCGTTGGCGTGTTTGGCAAGCTGGCTCATGATAACAGTCTCCTTTCAATTCATTAGGCGGCATAGGCCAGAGAGGGGTCTCCCTGCCTGTTATGCAATTCATACAGCGAGGCAGGATCCAAAATCAGGGCCACACTGCCATCGCCCAGAATGGTGGCGGAGGAGATGCCCTCCACTGGATCATAATTTTCCTCTAAACTTTTAATCACCACCTGCTGCTTGCCCACCAATTCATCCACGAACAGGGCAAAGGTGGTTTGTTCGCTTTCCACAATCAACACCAAACCTTGCCACGGTTCATCGTAGCGGGCGGGGATGTTAAACAGACGGTTTAACCGCAAGAGGGGGATGTAATGATCCCGCAGATCCAGCACTTCACCGCCCTCTGTGATGGTGGAGATATCTTGGCGTCTGGGGCGCAGGGATTCCAGAATGTTGCTGATGGGCAAAATCAGTTTTTGCGTACCCACCCGCACAATCATACCATCCATCACCGCCAGCGTCAGGGGTAAAGACAAAACAAAGCGGGCCCCGACGCCGGCTTCGGATTTTACGTAAACCTTGCCCCC
The DNA here is from genome assembly GCA_947458235.1 of Alphaproteobacteria bacterium. Taxonomy (GTDB): domain Bacteria; phylum Pseudomonadota; class Alphaproteobacteria; order JAJTHO01; family CANGYM01; genus CANGYM01. The sequence goes on along the minus strand of CANGYP010000034.1, from coordinate 5,820 downwards.
AATGGACTGGATGTTGCGTTTTACCACATCCATGCCCACGCCGCGGCCAGAGATGTTAGAGATCTGATCCGCCGTGGAAAAGCCGGGGTGGAAAATCAGTTGGTGCAATTCATCAGCGCTCATCAACTCGGGATTTTCAATCAGGCCCCGTTCTTTGGCTTTTTCGGCGATTTTTTTGGTGTTCAGCCCCGCGCCATCGTCCCGAATTTCAATCAAAATCCGTCCACTGCGATGACCAGCGGACAGGGTAATGGTGCCTTCGGGGGGTTTGCCAGCGGCTTTGCGGGTTTGGGCATCCTCGATACCATGATCGATGGCGTTGCGAATCAAATGGGTTAAAGGGTCTGCCAAATTTTCAATGACGGTTTTGTCCACTTCGGTTTCTTCCCCTGTCATCACCAGTTTGATGTGCTTGTTCACATCTTTGGACACATCCCGAACCAAACGGGGAATTCGGGCAAAGGCCATTTTCACAGGTTGGGCCCGAATGGCCATAACGTGATCCTGCAATTCACGGGTGTGGGTGGAGAGTTCCTCGATCCCCCGTGCCAGATGGGGGTACCCATCACGCGCCAGTTTTTCGGCCTGCTGGGACAGCATGGCATGGGTGATAACCAGCTCGCCCACCATGTTAACCAAGCGATCGATTTTATCCAGATCCACCCGAATGGATGATACTTTGGCTTCCCCCGTATCGATTGCCGGAGAGGCATCAGAGGGGGGTGTGGGTTTCATCTCTCCGGCAACCGTCCTGTCTGTTTCGGTGATGGTTAAATCACAATCATCCAAAACAAATTCGAAAACTTCGGTGATGGCATCTTTGGGATGCGTGGTGTTTAATGTGATGGTCCATGACAAATAACTGCCCGAGGCTTCCATGGCGGATAAATCTGGCAAATCATCCACATTCACGGACAGAGTCATGGTGCCCAACCCCCCCAATTCCCGCAGCAGCAACAGGGGCTCGTTGGCCTTTTCGTACAAACGGCTGTGGGGCTTGAAAACGATGGTATAGGTGCAGGCTTTGCCCTTTGTCTCTTCGGGGCAGGATGTCTCTGATGGGGCCACGGGGGCAGCCTCCGCTCCTTCGTTCATATACCGCGACAGGTCGCCTCTGGCCTTGGCATCAAAGGTTTCGGGCAGGGTTTGGTTTTGCTCCGCCGCCGCCACAATGGCCGAGAGGATATCCGCCGCATCCACCAAAACATCCATCAATTCAGGGTCTAAACCCAAACGGTGATCCCGCACGCGGTCAAAAACCGTTTCTAAAATATGGGAAAAGGATACAATGTGGTCACAGCCAAAAGCCCCAGCCCCCCCCTTGATGGAATGGACGGCGCGGAAAATGGCGTGCAGGTGCTCGTCCTGATAATCCCCCGATTCCAAAGAGAGCAGCAAGGTTTCAATTTCCTGCAGGCGTTCCTGACATTCTTCGAAGTACGTTTTGCGAAAGGATTGCATGTCCATGATCGTTATCCTTTATGCGGCCACTTTGTTGACGACCTGAATCAGCTTTTCAGGGTTAAAAGGTTTGACAATCCAGCCCGTGGCACCCGCATTTTTCCCCTGATCCCGTTTGCCTTGCTCAGATTCGGTGGTTAAAATCAAAATGGGTATGCTTTGGTACTGCGCCAGAGCCCGCAAATGGGTGATCAGCGTAATGCCGTCCATGTTGGGCATGTTGATATCGGTGATGATGATATCAAAGATCCCTTCTTGGGCGACTTTTAACCCATGCACGCCGTCATCGGCGGTGGTGACGGAAAATCCTGCCTCGGTTAAGGCAAAACTGACCATGTCCCGCATGGTTTTGGAATCATCAACAGCTAAGATGGTTTTTGACATAGGGATTAGGACTCCGTCATTTGGTGATAGAGACTTTGGCAGCCAAGGTCCGAAAACGCCCGCGCCACCACAGAGGAAGGGTAGGCCAAACGCAAAATTTTGCTTTGCTTTTGAAACGTCAGAGCCGCCGCAATCAAGACCTGAACCGCAGGGGTACACATTTTCCCCACTTGACTGGCATCCAACGTGTAGGTTTGACGCACAGGCGTATCCCCTAGGGCTTTGTGAAGCCAGCCCAAAAGCTCTCGCGCCTGAAACAATCCCATATCCACAGGTAACTGCATAAACCACCCCAAAAACAACCAAAGCGTTTATTCATTAGATAAACCAACTTTAGGATGTATCCGTTAAGATAACGTGAAGGGGGTAAACTTTCGGATCAAAAGGATTGCCAGACCCTGTACCTTGGCGGATGGGGTGAGCGCATATACCTCTGCACAGGGCTGTTCATGTCTTGCTAAACACATGTCAAGGACTGGTTTAAGGGTTAGTTTTCAAGGCGGGAAGTTCTTCCCCCGCCTCCCCCAAGACCATCACGGGCTGGGTGCCGCCCAGAACGATGTAGTAACAGCGGCCGTTCAAAGAGAGCTCGATCAGGCGATGTTTCATATCCAGCGGCAGATGGCCAGTGATACATAGATTGGGGCTGGGGCTACGCAAGGCTTGGGGCACCAGATACCGTCGTATGCCCCATGACACCACCCACAATAATCCCAGAACCGTCAACAGGGCTATGATGATCTGAAGATACGAAGAGGCGTGCATCATAACCCTTAATCCGTTTTGCTGGCTTTGAGAAAGGCCGCCACCGCTTGGCGATGGGGGTGAACATGATTGAGCTTTTTGGCAAGGCTGGCCTGTAAATTGCGCGTGTGGGCAATCAGAGTATCCATGTCGGCCAGCAGGTCTTCCATCACGGCGGTTGCATAGGCTTTTTCTGAGGATGGCAGGGTTTTGGCGATGGCGCACAGCTCCGCCACACAGGCATGTAATACGGCGGGGTCCGTCTCTGTAGCAGCGTTCTGGCGCATAGGGTCCAGCAATCCCCGAATCTTTGCAACATGGGCATCAAAAGAGCCATCATCAAAGGAAGGTTGTGTCATAAACAAAAGACCTTTATAGTATCCGCTTGCGGCATGATAAAACAGAAACCGCCTGAATCACAACCTTTCTTTTTTGCAACTGTCTTTTTTACAACCTTTGTTTTTTGTTGTGGTGTTCCTATGATTCCTTCCTCTGCCAGCCTGTTGGGGCAATGTCTGATGGCCATGCCCCATCTGGACGATCCCCGCTTTGCAAAATCCGTTATTTATATGTGCGTTCACGATGCTGATTCGGGATCTATGGGGTTGATTTTGAACAAACCTGTCACCAATGTGACATTTCAAGATTTGTTAAAACAGGCGGATATCCCCCATCGTGCCTCTTTGTCTTTGGCCACAACACCCGTAATATACGGTGGACCCATGGATCCCCATCGGGGCTTTGTGCTGCACAGTTTGGATTATGAAAGCGAAGAAACCCTGATCATCCCCGATACATCGTTGGGTTTAACCACCACGTTGGAGATCTTAAAGGCTCATGCTGACGGGGCGGGGCCGCGTCATTTTTTGCTGGCTTTGGGGTATGCGGGGTGGGAACCCCTGCAACTGGAAAAAGAAATTCTGGAAAACCAATGGATTCATGCCAATATCACGGATACTGATCTGCTGTTTCACACCCGTTGGGCTACCAAGTGGCAGGATTGCCTGAACGCGGCGGGGCTGTCTTTGGATACCTTGTCAGGGCAGGCGGGTCACGCCTGATGCACCCATGATTTGCCCCGCAATTTGGGCAAACAATGGCCCCAGCGTTCCCCCAAGCGGATCCAGCGGCAAGCGGATGAGTTGGGGCAGATTCAGTCCATCCGCTTGCCCCGCAGGAAAGACATCGTGGGGGGTATCACAGGTGGGGCATATAAAAAAGGCCATGTTCACAACAACCCCCAGAACGGCGACCTGCATCTTTTGAAACATAGCGGCGGCACGCCGTGCATCGGCCATGGCCAGATCGTGGGGCGTTGTGACGATGATGGCGCCGCTTAGGTTTACTTTTTGGGCCAGCGTCAGCTGCACGTCCCCTGTCCCTGGGGGCAAATCCAAAATCAGGGTATCCAGCGTGGGCCAAGCCGTGTCACGAAACAGCTGTTCCACCGCACCCATCACCATGGGGCCCCGCCAAATCACGGCTTTGTCAGGGTCCACCATATAGCCAATGGACTGCACCGTCAGGCCGTCGATGGTGTGGGGAATCATGGCCTTTTCAGCATTCAGCGGCGGAGGGGGCTTGGCCCCCAACAATGTGGGCAATGATGGGCCAAAAATATCCAAATCCAGCAAGCCCACCCGCTGCCCCTGATCCCTGAGGGCGCGGGCGATGCCAAGGGCCACAGTGGACTTTCCCACCCCACCTTTACCACTGCCCACAGCCAAAATGCGACGAATCTGGGGCAAAACAATGGGCCCCGCCGTGCCGCCATGGGTGATGGTTTTGGGGGCTTTGGGGACCTTCGGTGGGGTATGGGTGGTGGCCACAATCCGAAGGGTGGCGGCGGGATAGGCCTGTTTCAGGGCAGCTTCGGTTTGATCTTTCAAAGCAGGCAACTGGGGGGCGAGTGGATGGGGTACATCCAGAACAAAGCCCACCTGATCCCCCTGCACCACCAGCCCCTTCACCCAGCCCAGCGCGACAATATCCCCCCCCGCCCCATGGGGGGAAACGCGGGACAGCACAGCCAAAACATCATCCAAACACATCATCCTGCCCCCATCATAAAGCGTGTTCAAGGATCAAGCAACAGGGGTGATGGCGGGAGTGATGGAGGGCTATGGATACGGACCCGCCACAGGGCAAAATCACGAATAGTATTTGATTAAAAGGCTTAGATAATATAGACGTTGACTCTTCAGAAACCTTTAAAAAACAAGAAGAGAAAAGGTCGCAAAATGTGTGAATTTTTGAGTTATTTTCGTGATTTAGAAGATCCAAGGCAGTTAGGTAAGGTATGGTATTCTCTGGAGGAAATTTTGCTGGTATCGTTGTGTGCAGTGATGGCAGGGTGTGATGATTGGGAGGAAATTGCGGCTTTTGGTGAAGCAAAATTGGATTTTTTTCGTCAAGTTTTGCCATTTGAGACGGGTATTCCCAGCGCTAATACGTTTCGTCGCCTTTTTGAGATTTTGAATCCCGTTGTTTTTCAAGAGTGTTTTGTTCGTTGGGTCCAAGCGATGTGTGAAGCCATGCCTGGCGTCGTCGCCGTGGATGGGAAAACGTTACGACAGTCTTTTTCAAAAGAAAACAAAGCTCTTCATATGGTCTCGGCGTTTTGCGTGGAAAACAAAATGGTTTTGGGTCAACGTCGGTCGGATGAAAAAAGCAATGAAATTACGGCGATTCCCGCGTTGTTGGCCATGTTGGATATCCAAGGGATGACAATAACCATCGATGCCATGGGATGCCAAACCAAAATTGCCCAGCAGATTTTGGATCAAAACGCCGATTATATCTTGGCCCTGAAAGGCAATCAGGGGGGCCTGAATGATGATGTCCGTTTGTGGTTTTCTGATCCTCTGGCTTCTGAAAAATCTCACTTTTATCAAAACATTGACAAAGATCATGGGCGGATTGAAACACGAAGTGTGCGCGTGAGTTCGGATATTGAATGGTTAAAGGCGCGACACGATTGGCCCGGCCTGGAAAGCATCATCGAAGTCGCCAGTGTTCGGGAAATATCCGGCCAATCAACATCAGAAAAACGATTTTATATCAGCAGCTTAAAAGATAGCCCTAAACAATTTTTGGGTAAAATTCGCTCTCACTGGGCCATTGAAAACAGTCTGCACTGGACGTTGGATATGGTTTTTAATGAAGACAAAAATCGGTCCCGCAAAGACCATAGCCCAGAAAATTTCGCAATCCTGCGCCATATGGCACTGA
>CANGYP010000033.1 GCA_947458235.1 Alphaproteobacteria bacterium | reverse complement strand
TGGGGCGCACGACTTGCTCCACAAAGACCCCCTGCGCCTGATCCAGTTCCCACTCGGCGGGGGTGGCGGACACAAAAATGGTCTGGGGGCGCAGGGTGTCCCATTCCTCGAACTTCAGGGGGCGGTTGTCTTTGCAGGATGGTAAGCGAAAGCCATAATCGGACAACGTGGTTTTGCGCACCTGATCCCCCCGATACATGGCGTGAATCTGGGGCACGGTGACGTGGGATTCATCCACAATCAACACGGCATCACGGGGTAAGTATTCAAACAGGGTGGGGGGGGGCTCCCCTGGTTTTTTGCCCGAAAGATAGCGGGAATAGTTTTCAATCCCCTTGCACATGCCCGTAGTTTCCAGCATTTCCAGATCAAAGGTCGTGCGTTCGCGGATGCGTTGGGCCTCGATCCATTTTTGTTCGTCTTCGAATTCCGCGATGCGGATTTTCAAGTCCACTTTGATTTTTTCAATGGCCTGACGCAGCGTGGGGGCGGGGGTGACGTGGTGGGAATTGGCAAAAATCCGAATCCCACTCAAGGTTTGTGTGGTTTGGCCGGTGAGGACCTGAAACTCCTGAATGCTTTCCAGTTCATCCCCGAAAAAGGACAATCGCCACGCGTGATCTTCGTAGTGGGACGGAAAAATATCCACCACATCCCCCCGCACCCGAAAACACCCCCGCGTAAAGGCAATATCGTTGCGTTTGTACTGAATTTCCGTCAACCGCCGGAAAAAATCGGGCAGGGCCACCCGCTGCCCCGCGATGATATCTATCACCATGGTTTCGTAATTTTCCGCCGAACCCAAGCCGTACAAACACGACACACTGGCCACGATGATGGTGTCGCGCCGCTCTAATAACGCCCGCGTGGCGGCGTGGCGCATGCGGTCGATTTGTTCGTTGATGGCAGAATCCTTTTCAATATAGGTGTTGGTGCGGGGAACATAGGCCTCTGGTTGGTAATAATCATAATAGGACACAAAGTATTCCACGGCATTGTCGGGAAAAAAGTCCTTCATTTCCGTGTATAACTGCGCCGCCAGCGTTTTGTTATGGGCCATAATCAGGGCGGGCCGCTGCACCGCCGCGATGGTGTGGGCAATGGAAAAGGTCTTCCCCGATCCCGTCACCCCCAACAGCACCTGATTCTGCTGCCCCGCATCCAACCCCGCCGTCAACGCCGCAATGGCCGCCGGCTGATCCCCCGACGGGGTGAAGGGGGCAGAGAGGGTGAAAAGAGAAGACTTGGACAACAGCATAAGAGTATTTTTATCCTAAATCCTGTGTCTAAACTAGATTTTTAGCAAAGCGAAAGAGATCCTATTATGTTCTTAGGAAATGTGATGGATATCACAGACGGAGTTTGGAAAAGACGTAATAATAGACCCACTACGTCATCAACACAATCAAAGGATATTTTACTTATGCCATTTCCATTTGGACGCCGCAAAAAACGCACAGCAGACGACTATCGGAATTGCCTCAAGGAACAAGCAACCGTAGTTCAAGACTTGATAAACCCGATTTTAAAAGAGATGAGCCGTCCGGAAATTGGAGCCGAAGGCACGCTGTTTCAGTTGTCGGACTTGTTCGACGCCTACAGGGATAACCAGGAATTACGAAAAAACTCCGCCGTGGACGGAGCTTTTAGGCAACTTTTCGCACTAGTGGACCGCTTCCGTGAGGATTATCCCAATTTTGATGATACACCTAAAGACAAAAATCAGCCTAAGTTATGGTCTAAATTATTGTCTACAATATCCTCTACATTGAACAGGGCCAACAATAGCGACGTATTACCCAACAACCAAAACGTGACGGGCACCCCTAACAACCCTGATCTGGGAAGTGTTAGATCGAATCAATCAGTACCTTCTGATGGTGGGGGTAAGGTTAATAGAGTTGCCCTGACAGAAGATGTTGAACCATCTCAGGGTCCTAATCCTCAACAGAGGGCAAATCCCACTCCAAATCCACGCCATGATGTGCCATCTACAAAAAACTCTTGGGGTCCCTGGTTCATGCGCATGGCAGCTATTGCTGCGACCGTTGTGAGCACTGTGGGATTTGGGCATCAATATTCCCAAAATCAGGCACTGCAAAAGCAGTTATGTAACGGTTTAGAGACACAGGGCGGAGTTCTGGAGGAACTGGTAAGACAGGGAGGCTCGAAAGGGTCGCCGGAGGTCGCAGCTCTTACGAACGAGATAAGGGGCAATCTTGGCATTTCTCAAAAAGAGGCCGATGAAGCATTTTCTCAGGGTGGCCTACCTGGGCTAGAGACTTTGACGGAGAGCAGCACGTATAAGTTTGGTTGTGGTCGTGGATGAACTGATGGATGGGGATAGGTCAACTGTCCCTAGTCCAATCCTCCTGTAAGCACGTCAAGCCCCTACCCCCCATGATTCTGCCCCGCATAATACCCCAGTTGCAGGGGGCGGTAAATAATTTTTGTTGATTTTTAACGATTCCCTGCTATGCTATAGAGCATAGGGCAAGTGAAAGTGCAGCTCCATGCTGGGTGTTCATCAGGATATCCTTTTTGAACCTAGCTTGCCCTTCCCCTGATTTTTTCAAGACATAGGGGATTGGCTTTGCTGTACCACTCTCCATATCCTCGATGCCGGACATCATCCAAATCCATGATGATCTTGAATCTGTCTTTTATTTTTTCAAACCAATACTCTTCCTGACGTTCGTACAATCGTTGCACTGCCCATAAGCAATAGTCCGTTAGTTGTAGGCCAATATGGAGCATACTGGATAGCACGCCAACCCACCCCCCTACCCCCCATGATTCTGCCCCGCATAATACCCCAGTTGCAGGGGGCGATAAACCATATCGCGATTCAATTTGGGGTAGGTGGTTTTGATATAGGCCTTGGCCTCGGCCGTTTTGTCCACAACGCCCAGCGCCACGTCGTTATCGCTAAAGGTTGGGGTGGCCATATACGCAATGGTGCCTATTAACATAGCAAGGGGGCTGGATGTTTGATTCAAGGCATCAGAATGCTTGTATCCCGATCGATCCGTGGCCACGTTAATATCCCCCAGATAAAGTAAATCCCCTGCATTGACAGAAAAGCCACCGTACATGGGTTTTCGGCTAACGTTGTGCAGGCCCCCTTTGGCGGCCCATTCGCTGCGTAGGGTAATTTCCTCGATCATATAATGCCCAGATTTCAGGGCGATGACCTGATAGGGTTGATCCACAGGCACCAAGGCAAAGGCATCATGCACCACCCCGCCGTAAGGGTTGGCTTCGCTGACGGGGGCGGGGGTGTCCTCATCCAACAGCATGGAGGGGGCATCCTCGGTGGCCTCGCTGATTTGGCTTTCGGGGGAGGATTGTGTTTTGACCACCTGTCCCGTGGCGGGATTGTATGGCACAAAACGAATGACCGTTGTATCGGGCCATTCTGAATCGACACGGGCCACCACAACGCCGTACCCTTCAGAGGCTTCCTGCACCATCCCATTCAGAGCATAGGGATTCGTACGCGGTGGGCGCTGGCCCGCACACGCCGATAGCACCAACAGCATCACCAAAACCCATGCTTTTTTTTGTGGCATCTGCGGAACATCCTGTGTTAAAAAAGGGGCATTGATCGTCTAATCTAAGGATTTTATTCTATGATCCCTCGCTTTGTAAAGGCTGTTTCCACGGTGTGCATTGTGTTGCTGCTGTCATCCTGTGCCCGCAATCTGGATCCCAATGTGTATTCTGAACAGGATGCGGGGGCCGTGTCTGATACGTTTCAGGGGATTGTCCTGAGTTCGCGTCCCGTCATTGTCGGGGGGGCCGATGAAACCTTGGGCAACACCACGGGGTTGGTCGTGGGGGGGATTGCTGGGGGTTTGGCTGGTAACCAATTTGGATCAGGATCTGGTAATGTTGCCGCCACCGTGGGCGGGGCCTTGGTTGTGGCGGCCCTAGGGGCAGCCATTGAGGGGGAACTTTCCAAACAACCTGGCATCGAATACATCATCAAAATTTGGGACAACAACAGTGCCTACACCACCGATGAAACCGTGGAAGATTACAAAGGCCGCACCACCAAACGCAAAAAAGACGTGCGCCGCGATAACGAGCGCGTCCTGACCATCGTTCAGGGCCCCCAATCCAAAATGGAAATCGGCCAGCGTGTTTTTGTGATTGTTCAGGCCAACGGACGTTCCCGCGTGGTTTTGGACAACAGTGGCACAGGCATCGTGAACGCCAAGCCAACGCCCACAAAGTAACCCCCTGCATGATCAAAACGCGCTTTGCCCCCAGCCCTACCGGTCGTTTGCATGTGGGCAACATCCGGATTGCCTTGATTAACTGGCTGTTTGCCAAAAAACATGGTGGCCATTTTTTGCTGCGTTTTGACGATACGGATACGGATCGCTCTGAAAAGGTGTTTGAGGATGGGATTGTTCAGGATCTTCTGTGGCTGGGCTTAACCTTTGATGAAACCGCCTATCAATCCCGCCGCTTTGATCGGTATGAAGCCATTCGGCAGCACCTGATCGCCACGGGCCGCCTGTACCCCTGTTATGAAACGGGGGAAGGGCTGGCCCTTAAGCGCAAAATCCTGCTCAGTCAAGGCAAGCCCCCCCTGTATGATCGGGCCGCCCTATCCCTGACGCCCGATCAAAAAGCCGCGTTTGAGGCCGAAGGCCGCCAGCCCCACTGGCGCTTTTTGCTGAACCATACCCCCATCGCGTGGCATGACAAAGGTCGCGGCCCCGTGCATTTCGAGGGGCAACACCTGTCCGATCCCGTGTTGTTTCGCGCCAACGGGGTGCCGGTGTATTCCTTGGCCTCGGTGGTGGATGACATTGATTTTGGGATCAGTCACGTGATTCGCGGGGAAGATCACGTGGTCAACACCGCATCCCAAATCCAACTGTGCGAGGCCATAGGTCACGCCCATCCCACCTATTGGCACATTCCCCTGTTGGTGGATGCCAAAGGGGGTGAGCTTTCCAAACGTCTGGGCAGCCTGAGCATCGCCAGCCTGCGGGACGAAGGGTTTGAGTCCATCGCCATCACGGCGTTGTTGTCCCGTTTGGGGTCTTCTTTACCCATTGTGCCCATGGAATGCTTAGACGCCGTTCTGGGGGCTTTTGATGATACAGCCTATAGCCGCGCCACACCGCGCTTTGACAGTGACGAACTGCGTCACCTCAACGCCCGCATTTTGCATACAATGCCCTTTGATGCCGTGAAGGACCGCCTGATGGCCTTGGTGGGACCCGATGTGGACGAGGCCTTTTGGCTGGCCGTGCGCCCCAATCTGGTCTTTTTGTCTGATGCGGTGGGCTGGTGGACCATGGCCCGTGGGGAGGTTACGCCCCTCGTGGCGGAGGACGATAGAGAGTTTCTGAAAAACGCGGCGGCGACCCTGCCGCCCCAGCCGTGGGATCACAACACGTGGGGGACATGGACCAAGGGACTTTCGGACACAACGGGCCGCAAAGGCAAAGCCCTGTTTTTGCCCCTGCGCCGCGCCTTGACGGGCCAAGACTCTGGCCCCGACATGCCAGCCCTGCTGCCCCTGATGACCCATCATCAAGTGCGGGATCGGTTGCTGGTGGAAAAATACGGTTGACGTCACGCGTATTTTTTGATAGCATAGAATCATGAATCCGTTCCCTAAATATCGCGATAAAAGAACGCGGCTTTTTGCAGAAGGGGTGCGGATTCCAGAGTTTCAGTCTTTTGAGCGGCAAGCCAAAAAACGCTTGCAGATTCTTTGGGCTGCCGTTTCTTGTTCAGGCTTGGCATGCTTGCCTAGCAATCGGTTTGAGGCTTTGGGCGGGGATCGCAAAGGTCAATTCAGCATCCGAATTAACGAAAAATGGCGGATTTGTTTTGAGTGGCCAGAGGGAGACAACCAGCCCTATAGCATTGAAATTGTGGATTATCATTAAAGGAGATGCCCATGATCCAACGTCCTGTTTATCCCATTCATCCGGGGGAAATTTTGGCTGACGAGCTGGCGGTTTTGAAGATGAGCCCAGCGGAGGCCTCCCGCGCTTTGGGGGTGCCGCCCAATCGGTTGTATCAGATTTTATCGGGAAAACGGGCCATCACGGCGGATACGGCCCTGCGGTTGCAACAATGGCTGGGGGTGGAGGCTGCCTTTTGGTTGAACCTGCAGAAACGTTACGAACTGGATCAGGCCGAAGAATCCTGCGGCGAAACCATCCGTGCCACCGTCCACCCCAGAGATCCCGCCCTACACGCCCCTATAGCCCCGCAGGGGGTTTCGGTTTAGGGGTGCCAGTACAATCCCTCGGCTTTAGCCGCTTTGGCCAGTTTTTTGTCTGTTGTGGCCAGCGGGGCATCCAAATGAAACGCCAGAGACAAATAAACGGCATCATAGGCGCTTAGACCATAACGACGTTGAAGCTTGAGAAGAAAAGACACAGACGAGGCAATATCCTGATAAATCAAAAGAGCATCCAAAAGGGCCACCATGTCGTCAGAGGTCTGCATGGGCCAGTTGTGATATACCTCTTTTTTTCTTAAAACATGAGCCATTTCAATACGAAAAAGGCTAGGAGCCCAAACAGAGGTATTGTCCAAAGCCCGCTCGAAAGCATCAGAATAGGGGCATCGTTGATCTTTAAAAATAAGCTGTAGAATGACCGAGGCATCACCGACAATCATAAGCGATCACCGACGCCCCCGCGCCAACAGGCCAGCAATGCCTTTGGGACCAGGGTTCAAGGGGTAAACATCCCCAATTGCTTTTAGGGCGGCGATGGTTTGGCGGCGTTTTTCAAGGGTTTGGGCATCCATTCTGAGGGATTCCGAAGCCGACCCCTTTTTTGCCGCAAGGGGTAAGGAAGATGCAGGGGTTTGTGGTTGAAGGTCCATGACCATACCTTTTGGGATGTTTTCCTAAAGAATCCTATCACAAACCCCGTAAATATGCCATGAAAAATGCCATTCCCCCCTCACACCCGCAAAAAGCCCAGATCATAGACTTGGGGGATGAGTTTTTCGGTGAGGGCGCGATAGGCGGCCTCGAAAGGGGCAAAATCCACAGGGGGGCTGTCCCCCGATGCGTTGCGTTTTTTCAGGGTCCCCCGAATTTGATACCATCCTGCATCGGGGCGGTTGAGGGGAATTACTTAAGTACTATTTAATAAACCTTATTTGCAAATTGAGATTGAACAGGATTTTATGTCCATCAAGATAGAGATGTCCATATTCATGCCTGTTTGTACTTGCACTCTCAAATTTGGTATTTTCATATAAGTAAGATAAGAATTCGTCTCTGTTATAAAGATGATAGCAGACGACAACACCATCATTTCTGACCACGATATAGCCGCCATGAGCCTTGGTAAAGCCGTCCCATATTTTGCTTGGCACCATGCCGAGGGCTGCTGACTGGAGGAAGTGCTTGATTTTAAATTCATAATCCGAGTACGATAGTCCATATTCCCCCAGAAAGTCTGTGTTTGCACTAAGAAGGTTTGTCAAATCGAAAACCGTGATAGCCTTACCCGAAAAGAAATCCAGTAGCATTTGTGCTATAAAGATAGGAAAGATGGTATCGATCTTTTTAAGATTTGATTCAAATTCCCTCCTCGGAACATTTTTAAAGATCAAATGACCGCCATGGGCATGAATTGCTTTTATTCTATCTTGAACTTTTGACCTTGTTGAAATTGCATTAATACTATCGATGTGTGTCTTATCCAAGCCCTTAACCTCAAAAACAAAGTTAGTGGTTTTTCCTGCGTTAAGGAGTGTTGATGCGCCGCCCAATATGGATTTCACTGAAAAGCCCAAAGGTGAAACGGTATCAGTTATTCTATCCAAGACCTCGGCTTCTATATCGGCTTTTGTATGACTGTCCGCTTTTATACGCGTACAAAGTAAGTCCGACATGACCTCGGTTGCTTCTGTAATTTCAAATGTCGTGGCATCAGATGCTTTGATTTTATTGAAAATTGTTATGATTTTTGTTGACAAGGCATTGTCAGAAAAGGTTTTGATCGTGTTGCCGTCTTTATCCAAGATCACGATTTCCGAACCTGTCAGATCAAATCTCTTTGGATCTTGTCCTGTTTCTGCTCTGAAAACGTTTTGGAACACAAGGAATTTGTCAGGTATAATTTGAAGGTTTTTGTCGGCAGCAAAAATTTTTTTCTCATCCAGTATTTTAAGGAAGGCGTAAAACTCCGACCACTCTCCTTTATTCGCTTTCATGGTCATAAAGATATCGTAAAATTTGTTCTGCCACGGCTTGGATTGCAGGCACTGCAACAGAGTTCCCGAGTTGTTTCATGGCTTGTGTTTGTGATGACGGCAATTTAAAATGAGCAGGAAAGCCCTGCATAATCAGTCCTTCTGATGGCGATAACCGTCTTACCGTGCCATCCACAAGATATGAATCCCAGTTGCGTCTATCGTCAATTTTTGAACCTCTGCCGCCTACTCTTAGGGTATATCCTATTGTCTTGCTACACTGTCCTCCAAGAATATCCGACATTGTCATGTGTAGAGCGACAGGTGGCGGAAAGGTAAAATGACCCTTTTTATCCTCTTTAAAACCAACCATAAATAATCTCGGCCTATTCTGAGGAACGCCAAAATCTGATGCACGAACAACCTTGTGATAAAAACTATATCCAAGATGTTCCGTGATGACCTGTCGTATTGTTTTGAATGTCTGTCCGTCATCGTGTTTTAGCAGATGCTGAACATTTTCCAGAAAGATTACCTTGGGCTTCTTTGCTGCAATAAGTCTTGCTATATCAAAGAATAAAGTTCCCCTTATATCGTCAAATCCTTTTTTGAACCCTGCTTGTGAAAACGGCTGGCAAGGAAAGCCAGCACATAAAAGATCATGGTCCGGAACATGGCAACTATCAACTTTTGTAATATCTTCAGCAAATCTATCCTCCGATATTGTATGGTTTATTTTATAGGTTTCTCTTGCCGATTTATCGATTTCACAGGCAAAAGTACACTCGCCACCGATATTCTTTAAAGCAATATGGAATCCCCCAATCCCTGCAAACAAATCGATAAATGTGAATCGAGACTGTGTCGTTGTACGGGTTGGCTTTTTAAGCGTTCCGCTTTTAGTGTTTGCATCGATATCCTGATAAAGGCTGTTGATACTCAATTTTTGAGCTGTGTTTTGCATACCCATCCCTTCAAATCACCTGCGCTCTTGGTTGATACGGGCTGAGGGGACAGTCCGACTTGGGTTGGCCTTGGGAAAACCCTCAACTCCCTAATCATCCACCTGATCGTAATAGCGCGACTTGGCGGCCACGGTGCCCCTGGTGGGACCATTGATATAGGCTTGATTCTGCTGATTCGTGGTCTCATTTTGCAGGATCGCCTGCATACGGGCCAGCTCTCGGCGTAAACGGGCATTTTCCTGTTGAACAACAGACACTTGTTGGTCAATGGTGACGCGGCACACTTGATCTTGATAGCTGATGCCATCATTAAACCCCTGTTGATACCATTGATTCATGGCCAAAGCAGGACTGGCCAAAACCAGAACCCCCAAAACCAAACTTAAGCCCAAAAATCGGAAACGGAAACGCACAAAAAACCTCTACTTGTTTTGTGTTCTTTTTTTATCCTAAATGCTAGGCCATGTCAAGGGGGGGCAAGAACAAAGATTTTTTATCATTTTTGTTTTTATAATCAAGCATTTGGGGCGCCACCCAAGGCCTGCCAAACCCCAAGGGACAGGGCCATAAAGGGGGGATTTTCCAAAATTTTGGAATCATAAACCAAGGGGGCCCCTGTGGCCTGCATCACCATACCCCCCATGGCCCTTAGCAGGGCATCCCCTGCGCAGGTGTCCCAGATCATGGTGCGCCCAGGGCGGGGGTAAACATCGGCGCGACCCTCGGCAATGCGGCAGAATTTCAGGGAACTGCCAGCATGCAGCGCGGTGGTCACATGGGCAACAGGGGCCAGCTGATCCAGAAAGACTTGGGGCGAGGCCTTGGTCTGGCGACTGGTAATCATCCGCAGTTGATTCAGGGGCTGGGCGCAGGGACCCAGCGGGATGGCCATACCGTCCCGCCCCATCATACAGGCCCCCCGCCCTTGACGACCAAAAAACAGATGGTCTTCCACGGGAATATACACCATGCCAAACACGGGAATCCCCTGATGCACCAAGCCAATGTTGACAGTAAACTCATCCGTGTGGCTTAAAAACTCCCGCGTACCATCCAGTGGGTCCAGCAACCAAAAGGTTTCGTGGGAAATATCCATGGGGGCTTTGCCCTCATAGGCTTCTTCGGCAATAATGGGAAAAGCGTGGGGCAAGGCATGGAGTACGGCGCATAAGATGGCCTCAGCCTCTTTATCGGCCACGGTGGATGGGGACCCATCGGCTTTGACATCTGGCGTTAATCCTGATTTATAATGCCGTAAAATCAAATCTCCAGCGGCAAAACAGGCGGACACCAAACGGGGCAGGCTATCGTCCAAAAAGGCATGAAGATTCACAAAGGCTTCCCATCGGTGGATTCAAAAAAAGGCAGAGCCCGCCGCACATACAGAACAAAACTATGCATGGTCAGGGCGGCGGCCACAACCAGCAACACTTCCCCCACAATGTTCATACTGGCGTCGGCCCGGGCAAACGCCAGCAGCAGCAACGTCAGGGCCAAAAATTGAACGGCCGTTTTCAGTTTGGCCACCCAGCTCACCTCCACAGGGTGCCCTTTGTGGGCCATGGCCTGACGCAGGGCCATGATGCTGACTTCACGCCACAGGATGCACAAACCTGCCGACAGGCCGAAAACAGTCAGTTGCTGTTCAAACATTAACATCGCCACGGCGGTTAATGTCAGCAATTTATCCGCTACAGGATCCAAAAACGCCCCCAAATCCGACGTTTGATTCAAGTGACGGGCCAAAAACCCATCCAAAAAATCCGTCAACGCCGCCGAAACAAACACAATCAGGGCCCCATAGGCGGCCCAAGACAAAGGCAACAGCATCAGCAGCACAAACAACGGCAAGATGGCCAAACGCGACAACGTCAACATCATGGGTACGGACATAACAGACTACACTCTCAATACAAAAAAACGGGGGCCATTATGAAAACCTATGACGTGTTTGTCTAATGAAAAGTCATATCCCATCACCCCAGAAGATATCTCCGTCCTCTGTCCTCCGCCTACGCCAACGGGGCCTCCTCCAAAGGCTCTGTGTCCTGTCCCTGTTGGTTGGGGTCATCGTGATCGGGCTGGGTCAACATGGCATCCGTCAGGTTGCCAGCGGTGGCGCGGATTTTTTTTTCGATGTCTTCCGCCACTTTGGGGTTTTCAGTTAAGTACTCTTTGGCGTTTTCCTTGCCCTGTCCCAGACGGGTGGGGCCGTAATTGTACCACGCCCCTGATTTTTCAACGATACCCGCCTGCACGCCTAGGTCCACAAGCTCGCCCGTGCGGGAAATACCGCGCCCATACATAATGTCAAATTCCACCTGACGAAACGGGGGGGCCACTTTGTTTTTGACAACTTTCACGCGGGTTTGACTGCCGATGACAACCTCTTTTTCCTTAATCGCCCCAATGCGGCGGATGTCCAATCGGACAGAGGCGTAAAACTTCAACGCATTCCCCCCCGTTGTGGTTTCGGGATTGCCGAACATCACACCGATTTTTTGGCGGATCTGGTTAATGAAAATCACCATACATTTTGTGCGGGCAATGGACCCTGTCAGTTTACGCAGGGCTTGGCTCATCAGTCGGGCCTGCAAACCCATATGGGAATCGCCCATATCGCCCTCGATTTCCGCCTTGGGCACCAACGCCGCCACACTGTCCACCACCACCACATCCACCGCGCCAGAGCGCACGAGGGTATCGGCGATTTCCAAAGCTTGCTCCCCCGTGTCTGGCTGGGAGACCAACAGTTCATTGACATTCACCCCCAAACGGGCCGCATACACGGGATCCAAGGCATGTTCCGCATCAATAAAGGCGCATGTGCCGCCCTTTTTCTGGGCCTCGGCCACAATGTGCAGGGTCATGGTGGTTTTTCCTGAACTTTCAGGGCCGTAAATCTCGATGATGCGCCCCTTGGGCAATCCCCCGATCCCTAGGGCCAAATCCAACGACAGCGACCCCGTGGGCACAGCCTCGATATCCAAGGCCCGCTGTTGGCCCAACCGCATGACGGAGCCCTTGCCATAAAACTTTTCGATCTGGGCCAACGCTTGGCCTAGGGCTTTTTCTTTATCCAAAACGGGGGATGACTCTTTGCTCATAACCATAATCCTTGCATTAACCTATAGACAAAACACCTTGTCTTTCCCTACCGTAAAACCATGATGGATGCAATCTCTTTCGCGGGGGCTTTACTCGCATGGTATGACGATCAGGGGATTGTGTTGCCATGGCGCGGGCACCCCGACCCCTATGCCGTGGTGGTCAGCGAGGTCATGCTGCAACAAACCACCGTCACCGCCGTGATGCCGTATTTCGCCCGTTTCATGGCCCGTTTTCCCACACCCCACGCGCTGGCTGCGGCCCCGCTGGATGATGTTTTGGCGGCGTGGCAGGGGCTGGGGTATTATCGGCGGGCCCATAACCTTCATAAAATGGCCCGTGTGTTGGTGTCTGAACATCATGGACAATGGCCCACCACAACCCAAGGCCTAAAAGCCCTGCCGGGTATTGGGGATTACACTGCGGGGGCCGTGGCCGCCATGGTGTTTGGACAGCCCACGCTGGCACTGGATGGCAACGGGGTTCGGGTGTTATCCCGCATCATGGGCTTTACGGATGTGGTGTCACCCGCCACACCAGCCCTGCGGGCCTTTGCCACCGCCTGTGTCCCCAAAGACCGTCCGGGGGATTTCTGGCAGGCCGTGATGGATCTGGGACGCACCACCTGCCGCCCCAAAAATCCCGCCTGTTTAACCTGCCCCGTACGGGATTGCTGTGTGGGGTGGGCGCGGGGGGACGTCAACGAGATTCCCCGTCTTGCGGGCAAAAAAGAGCGCCCCCACCGCACAGGACAGGCCTTTGTTTTGCATCATCACGGCCACGTCTGGCTGCGGCGGCGTCCCGATCAGGGGCTGCTGCCCCGCCTGTATGAACCCCCCACCTTTGGATGGGAAGGCCCATCAACCCTTCCCCACGATCCCACGTTTTGGGAAGCCTGCGGGGTCGTGCGTCACATATTTACCCACTTTTCCCTTGAAATTCAGGTTTTTTCCTCTCATGGCATGGATGTTCCCTTTCCCGATGGGGCTTGGCATTCCAGAGCATCCCTGCCCCCTTTGTCCAGTTTGGCCAAAAAAATATTGCAACAAACGCTGTTTTGGGTTGATTAGGGGTCATACTTTGGTTTAAAGTATGACTTCATAAACATAATGGTTTCGGTTATATCATGGTTGCTGCCCTCACCACCCCTTGGAGCGTTAAAGGCGTTTCCGAAGAGGCCAAACAGGCCGCCAAACGCCTCGCCCATCAAAGCAACAAAACCATGGGGGTGTGGTTGTCGGATTTGATTTTGAATCAACCCGCCCCTGAATCGTCCCAAAAGGCGGAAAAGGAAATGGCCAACTTGATTTTGGCACTGGCCAAGCGTATCAGTGTGTTGGAAAAAACGGTGGCAGAGCATGCTCAATCCATGGAATCACGATTGCGGACGCTGGAAAATGACGCGTTGGATCATAACGGCGTTTAGTCTGTTTTTGGCCATTGCGCCCCATCCCGCTCATGCGGTGGATCAGGCTGCCTTGGTGGAAGAATACCGCGATATTGTCCACCTGTGCGAAGATGGCACCGATGTGGGCGTGCATGTGATTTTTCCCGAACACATCTCGCCTGATGCACCCTTTTGGGATCTCTCCCGCCACCACATCGCCCTGAAATGGGCCAACAGTGGGGATGGGGATGGTCGGGGACGCGGAAAAACCCTGCAGGTTTACTGCGGGGAGGGTCGCCTAGACACCCCCTTCACCGATGCCACCGATGGTATGGATCTGAATCCCTTGCCGTGAGGGGGGGCGGGGGGATGTAAGAAGGCTAAGAAGGGTCTTGACAAATAAGATGATTGTTCATTAAATTAAATATAACAGCATATCATTTTCGTCACTTAATAATTGTAGATTTTTAGATGAGCATCGCCAGTATGGTCAAGGTATCAACAACAGTCGCAGCCGTAGCCATAGGATCCGCAGCAGCGGGGTTCGGGTTGGCGGTGGTGTTAGACTTTTCCACGAGCAAGCGTCGTCCCGCTGCTCCTCCTGCCAAGACAATTGTCGTGAATAATACGGTCATTCCCGAAAACACACCCCTCGAAGTCCAACGCATTGTTTCTGGCGTGGGCCCGAGTGTCGTGCGGATAAAGACACCGGATGGACACGGCAGTGGTTTTCCTGTTGGGCTAACGCTAGTGCTTAGTGCTAAACACTGTGAAACCCAAGAAGGGGATCTGGTTGTAACAGGAGATACCCATCCCCATAGGGTTGCTGGCGTTTTCCCCGCTGAAAAGGGTGATGTTGCTTTAATACGAACTGAAACACCAGTGGGTGTCCCTCCCTTACCTGTCGCCAAAACAAATCAAGCCGTTCAAACCGCCGTTGTTGCCGTTATTATAGGGTATCCTGGAGGCCACATTTACAGTATGCCTCATAAGGGCGTTTTACCAAGAAATCGAGGCAAGGACCGTTATGGAGTCGAAATACAAGAAGCAAACTCAAGCTTGGTAGACCACACGATCGCGTTTTTTAAAGGACTTAGATTATATTTAGCGCCCGTTCAGGGTTCTATGGGTGGCATGTCTGGTGGACCTGTGGTAAAAGTAGAGGATGGAGTGGTGATAGGGTTACACGCAAGAGGCTTGAGTACTGAAGAGATTCAAAACCGAGGTTTCCAGGCCACTGTAGGTGTCCAGCCCGTCACTGAAAACACAATAATATGCCTCCCTTCAGGAGAAAAGGTGCCACTAGGAACCCTTATTAAACAAGAAAAGCAAGATATGCAAGCAATGAGGGCAGGGCGATTGCATTAGAAATTGCATAATTCTAGGAGGAATTGAGGTTTCAGGAGGGCTTTACGCATGGTTCTTTTGATGGACATGTTTTTTGGGCGTTTTTGGTGCAGGATATTCAGGGCCCATTTACGGATGAGGGCTAAATTTTCT
>CANGYP010000032.1 GCA_947458235.1 Alphaproteobacteria bacterium | reverse complement strand
GGTGGAATCCAGAGGATGAAGAAGCTCTAAACAAAGCCACTGCTGAGGAGTATTATAATTGTTTCAAAACTGAAAATGGACCCCACTTGGGGCGATGGATTGAAGCGGCCCTTCGGTGTCCATGGACAGCACCAGATGGAATAACGCACACCCGTAATAATGTCGAAAAAGCACTCCAAAAAATCGCGATCGCGGGGGAGTCCAAATTAAATGAAATGAGAATGGAAAAATTTAACATCCCATCGTCAAAGGACGAAAACCTATGAATTCTATTGTTTTTCTTTGAAAGCTTTTTTCTTGATCAATTCCCCCCATTCCTACCGCTGGGATTTTCTGTTACAATCCTTGCGGTATGAACATCACGATTCCGTTTTTGAAGATGCATGGGTTATCCAATGACTTTGTCATTGTGGATGGGCGGGGGCGCGATTGGCCGGTGGAGGCAGGAATGGCGAGGGCCTTGGCCCACCGCAAAACGGGCATCGGTTGCGATCAGGTGGTGGTATTAAGGGACTCTTTACAAGCCGATGTTAGCCTGATGATCCTCAATGCCGATGGAGGCGAGGTCGCCGCCTGTGGCAACGCCACCCGCTGCGTTGCCGATTTGGTTATGGTTGAACGCGGGATTGACCATTCCACTATCGAAACAAAATCTGGTTTTTTGATGGCCACCCGCACCCCCCAAGGCTTGATCGCTGTGGATATGGGCCCAGCCCGCTGGGATTGGCGGGATATTCCGTTGTCTCAGGACGTTGATACGCGGTCGATCATGGTGCAGGGGGTGCAGGGATGCGCCGTGAATGTGGGCAATCCCCACTGTGTGCTTTGGACGGATGATGTGGCCAGCGCCCCCGTGACCACGCTGGGGCCTCTGATTGAGACCGACCCCTTGTTTCCAGAGCGCACCAACGTGGAGTGGGCCCAGATTGTGGACAAAAACACCATCATCATGCGCGTTTGGGAGCGGGGCGTGGGCGAAACCGACGCCTGCGGCACGGGGGCCTGCGCCGCGGCGTTGTGTGCCCACCGCGCTGGATTGACGGGTTCACAGGTAACGGTGCAAATGCGCGGGGGGGCTTTGGCCATCACTCTGCGGGAGGATGGGCACGTCATCATGGCCGGCCCCAGCGTCTTCACCTTTCGCGGCACCATCGTGGTGGATGTATGAGTAACGTTGATATCCGCACCTTTGGCTGTCGCCTGAATGCCTTTGAATCGGAGGTCATGCGGGGCCATGCCGAGGCCGCCGATTTAAAAAACACCATCATTTTCAACAGTTGCGCCGTTACCAAAGAGGCCGAGCGTCAAGTGCGCCAAGCCATCCGCCGCGCCAAACGGGACAACCCCGAGGCCACCATCATCGTCACCGGTTGCGCCGCCCAGATTCGTCCCGAAACCTTTGCCGCCATGCCCGAGGTGACCCGTGTCTGGGGCAACCGCGAAAAAATGGACCCCGCGTCCTATACCCCCAGCACCCCCCCCGTGCACGTCACGGACATCATGCAACTGCGGGATGTGGCCCCCCAGTTCGTCACCCATTTTTCCGAAAAATCCCGCGCCTTTTTGCAAATTCAACAGGGGTGCAACCACCGCTGTACCTTTTGCATTATCCCCTATGGGCGCGGCAATTCCCAGAGCATCCCGCTGGGCCATCTGGTGGATCAAGTGAAGCGCCTGCACGATCAGGGGTATCAGGAAATTGTCCTGACGGGGGTGGATTTGACCTCTTACGGCGAAGACCTGCCCAGCCGCCCCACCTTGGGCCAAACGGTGCAGCGCCTGCTGAAGGCCTGTCCCGATGTGCCCCGTTTGCGCCTGTCGTCGCTGGACCCGATGGAGGTTTTGCAGGATGCGGACCTGATGGATGTTTTGTCCCACCATGACAGAGTGATGCCCTTTGTGCACTTAAGTGTTCAATCCGGAAGTAACCTGATTTTAAAGCGCATGAAGCGCCGCCATCTGCGCGATGATGTGTTTTTATTGTGCACTATGCTGTGCAGCAAAAGGCCCGATGTTGTCTTTGGGGCGGATATCATTTGCGGCTTTCCCACGGAAACCGAGGCGGATTTTCGGGACACCATGGGTCTGATCCGCGATGCCTTTATCCCCTTGGTTCATGCCTTTTCGTATTCGGCGCATGAGCAGACCCCCTCCAGCAAAATGCCCCAAGTGGACAAAGCCACGCGCAAAGAACGCACACAGCGTCTGATGGCCCTGTCCGAAACTCTGAAGCAAGACCTGTACCAGCGCAACATTGGCAAGACCGTGACGGTGCTGGCCGAAAGCGACGATCGCGGCTACAGCGAAGCCTTTTTGCCCATTACACGGGCGGCGGGGCAGGAGGCTTGGCGTTCGGGGGGGCTGTACACCGTGACCTTGCGCTTGGAAAACAACCTGTTGGTGGGGGAGGCCGTTCATGACATCGCCGCTTGAGCCCCATCACACCGTTGTGGTGAAAATTGGATCATCGTTGTTGATTGATGCGGCGACCCATGGCCTGAACGATCGCTGGTTGGCGTCGTTGGTTCAGGATGTGGCCCATTTGCATCAGGCTGGCAAGCGTGTGGTCATCGTCACATCGGGGGCGACGGCTTTGGGCAAGCGGGCGCTGGGTTGGGGACAAAGGCCGCTGGACCTGCCCCAGAAACAGGCCGCCGCCGCCACGGGCCAGATTGCGTTGTCGGTGGCGTACCATCAGGCCTTTCGTTTGCACGGCATCGAAACGGCGCAGGTTTTGTTGACGTGGCAGGATACCGAAGACCGTCGCCGCCACCTGAACGCCCGCAACACGCTGCGGGTTTTGCTGGATCAGCGCGTGGTGCCCATCATCAACGAAAACGATACGGTGGCGACGGAGGAGCTGCGCTACGGCGACAACGATCGCCTGTCCGCCCGTGTGGCCCAGATTGTGGGGGCGGATGCTTTGGTGATATTATCCGATGTGGATGGCCTGTACACCGCGCCCCCGCAAAAGGACCCCGCGGCCATTCACATCCCACGGGTGGATGCCATCACGCCAGAAATTTTTGCGCTGGCCCGTGGCCCCTCGGACAATGACAGCAAAGGGGGGATGACGACCAAATTGCAGGCGGCCCAAATTGCGACGGCGGCGGGATGCGCCACGTTAATTTGTTCGGGCACCTTGGCCGCGCCGCTGTCACGGCTGGCGCAGGGGGGACGGTATACCCTGTTCACCCCCAGAGACAACCCCCTGTCCGCCCGCTTGGCATGGATTGCGGGGCATATTCACCCCAGCGGGTCTTTGCATTTGGATGATGGGGCGGCCCGCGCCCTTCAGGCCCGAAAAAGCTTACTCCCCGTGGGCGTGACGGCCACAGAGGGCGATTATGAAAAAGGCGACGTGGTGCGCATCCTGCACAACCAACGCTGCATCGGCATGGGCATGGTCAATTATGACGCGGGCGATGTGGCGATTTTGCTGGGCAAGCGGTCAGAGGATATCGAGGGCCTGCTGGGCTATACCTCTGGCGATACGTTGATTCATTGTGATGATATGGTGGTGTTAACGAAACTATGAGGATTGTGGGCTATACTGCGGCAACATTCAGGAAAGATATCAAACGTCATGGCTGAAGAAAAATCCGAACTCTCGTCGTTGCAAGACCGCCTGAAAGCCATGCGGGACAAGCAGATGGCCATGGAAAAAGAAAAACAAGAGCAGGACCAAAAGTCTAAAAAATCCCCCACCAAACCCGCCCCAAAAGACCAAGCCCCTGTCGCCCCCGAACCCAAGGCCCCCCCGTCACCAGCCCCCGAATCCCCCCCCCAAGAGGGCGATGATGCCACCGCCAGAATTCGCGAACGCTTAAAAAAGGCTTCCGCGTCACAGGCCGCTGAGGAACAGCCCCCGCAACGCCCCGAAAAACAGGCAGACGCGCCCACCAAAATGCCGCCAGAGCCCGAAAAACAGGCGCAGGATGAGCCCCAGCCTACAGCAAAACCCGAAAACCCCGCTGATCGCTTGCGGGCTTTGTTGGAAAAGCATCGGCAGGACCAGCAACAGCGGGCCTTGGGGGCAGAAGCAGAAGAGGAAGAGGCCGCCTCCCCTCCCCGCCCTGAACCCCAGCCCGCCTCTAGCCCGCCTGAGCCCATCGAGGCACCCGCCCCCCTATTCGACCCCGCACCAGCCCCCACGTTTTCACCCCCGCGGTCGGCGGCGGATCTTGATCAGGGGTATGAGGCCCCTGCGGCGGCGCCTGTGCGGACCCAACCCACGTTGCGGTATCGCCTGCGGGTGCGCAGTGACAAATTGAAAAAAACCAAGGTGGGAAAGGTGGTCTTTCGCGGCCTGTCCTTGGTCATGCGGTTGGCGGCGGCGGCGTCGTTGGTGGTATTGGTGGGGATCAGTTTGGCGTTTATGGCGGATCGGTATTGCCGTATGAATGATCTGTTGCTGGCGTATTGCCAAAAAGGTATGGCCCCGCCTGAGGCCTGTCAACGGGATTACGGCATGTTTGATGTCACCGATATGCGGTATTGGCAGCAGTTGCAGAATTATTATGACTCTGGATTTATCATCCCATGGCCATATGTTTATGTGATGGGGGGACATGCGCTGGCGGCGTTGGTGTTGGGGCTGATGGGATTGTATCACGGGCCGCGTGTGTATCGGAAAATTCTGCGCTTTTTGACGTTCCCGCTGCGTAAACTTGGCTTTTTCAAAACATTATAATTTGAAACAAAATTCTTTTACTTTAGACAAAAAACAGCTAAACTGTGATGGTGATCACATAACCAGGATTTACGCAGAATCTTTGTCATTGCGAGCGCAGCGAAGCAATCCAGACATGCCGCCACAGGAAAGACTGGATTGCCACGCCTCCTTCGGAGGCTCGCAATGACGATGTGCGTACGTCCTATAACATTTGGCTTAGCCGTGAACCCTGCTGGTTTTCTTTTGGGGGCGTGTTTCTGGCGCAGGTTGGTGCTGGCGTTGGCCCTATGCCTGTGGCTGGCGGGGACAGCCCGTGCCGTAACCCCAGATGCGGGGGCGGGCGGGTCCTGCCCAGGCAATTACTTTAAATTGACCCCTAAGGGCGGCAACGAATTCACGCTGACCTATTATGAAAATGGTGTGGCCAAAAACAGCTATGATATTGTCAGTGGATATAAGGGAAAGCAGCCCACAGAGGCCTCCAAAGATGAAGCTGGATCTAATAATCCCATTCCCCAAGGGGTCTTTGCTATTGGAACCCCGGTGGCGCAGTCAACCATAGACCCCAGTTTAATTCCTGAGATTGGTAACACATGGATTCCTATTGAAACCAACGGCGTGGGGGGTCGGTCGGCCATTGGATTTCATACCGATGGGGATGGTAACGACGCAAATATCGATGGACAAAGCCGTGGTTGTGTCACGTTAAAAAACAAAGCCACTTACGAAGCCGACATCAAAGAGATTGCGGATCTGGTCAACAAAGGTGCAAAAACCCTGATTGTGGACCATGGATTAAAGGAAAACCCAGTCGCGGGGATTTGTTCCCCTGATGGAACTGTGACAGAACCGACGGTATCGAACCCCGCCGAAGACACAAAAAACATCGCCGCCATCCGCAATGATCTGGCCAAAAGTTGTTTTGGGGGCCCCATCATTGCCTTTGGGTTTGCTGTGCCCATGATTTTTGGGGAAAAGTTGCACGAAACCTTTGCCCCCTATGTGTCGGGGGTGTTGATGATTGTGTTTGCCATTTGGGCATATCTAAAGGTCGGCAGTGCGCTGTTGCCCTTTGGTCCCAAAGACAAAGCGGTGGCCCTGTTCAATGCCATCGGGGTGCGGTTTTTTGTGGTTTTGGGGGTATCGGTGTTTTTACTGGCCCCCCAAACAGGGTATGCCGCGTATAGAGATTATATCATCACCCCCATTTTGTCGGCGGGTGGCACCATTGTGGATAAAATGTATCAAATCGGGATTGACACAAATCCCAGCTTGGCAAGGTTTGCCAAGGAAGACGGCCAATGTACCCCCACCCCCATCAAGGGGCTGGATGCCAAATTAACCGCCCTGAAGGATGATCTGGAGTGCAAGGTGTGCATGATCCAGCGGGCGTACAGTTATCCGTGGTCCTATGGTTTGTTTCAAACGGCCAATGGGAAGATTTTTACGGGCATCGTCATGATGCTGGTGGGTATTGCGCCGTTTGTGATGTTTTTGTTTACGGTGGCGGATGTGTTTATGGTGCGGATGGGGTATGTGTCCTGCACGTTGTCGGCCTATGTGGCGGCGGGGTGTTTTCCCGCGTCGCGGAAATACGCCATTACGGGGCTAAAGAGCCTCTCTGATGGGGCCATGGTGTTGATCACATCCATGATCGCCGCCATGATCTCCATATCCATGCTGACCACCGTCATTGAAAATCTGGACAAGGGGGGACAGGCGAACTTTGCCGTCGCAGGGGCCAGCACCACCGTCCCAACATCAGAAACGCCAACCACCACCCCCCCTGTAACGAATCCCACGCCTGGGGGGGTGCCCACAGCGCCCACAGCACCCGCAAATCCGGGCGGGCCCTCCATTCAGGCTTTTGCAGACCCCACCACCACCTACGCCACGGGACGCATGGGGTCGGGGGGGGCATCGCTCAGTTACGCCGCATGGTACCGCGACACCTACCTGCGCCAAGATCCCCCCCAACATGGGGGGTTTGATACGTTTCGGGAGAAAATGTTGAGTGATATCGGATTAGGGGGGGTGACGCTGAACAGTCCTTTTATCGGCTCGCCACCCCCCGAAAGCAGAACTGTATCTTTCGGTCAGAGTTTTGGTTGGTGTCGTGCCGATTGGCCAAATCGCCCCAGCCCCTATCATAATGGACTGGATTTTGGGTGCGGCGGAGGGGGGCAACCCATGACACCCATTGCCCCTTGTGAAGTGATTTACGCAGGCGTGAGAAAACATGAAGGAGGATATGGTCATATATTAGACTGCAGAATCCTTCTGCCAGATGGCAGCAAGAGCAATGTAGCCTTTCGCTATGCCCACATGATGGCTGATGCCCCAAAATTCGCCCCAGGCACACAGCTTAACCCTGGCCAAGTTGTTGGGAAATGCGGCAGCACTGGATTCAGTGAGGGAGCCCACCTGCATCTGGAAATTTACATGGATGCCGTCAATGTCCCTACACTTTACCCAGGCAATGCAAGCAATGCACTGTGTGGCAAGTCCGCAGGGCATCGGTTTGGTGCCCCAAGCTACTTTGGGCGGAATGCCTATTATTTAAATCCTGCCCTCCTTTTGGCAGGCGCCGTACCCATTGCGGGGATAGAAGCCGCCGGCTTCTCCGCCACGGCCAACAGTTTTAAAAATTTTGGGATTTTGGATAAAGGGTTTTTGCTGGTTATCATCATTTGTATCATTAGCCTGATGGTTTCCAAACAGTCTCAAAAATTCATGTCCAGTCAAGGCATGGGGATTTTGATGAAGGCCCTAGGCCAGATGATTGCGGGGGCTGTCGCGGCCATGGGGGCCGTGTTTACGATGGGTATGAAGACCGCAGAGGCCCTAGCCCCCGTGGCGGGCTGGGCGGGCGGTGTGGCGGGGGGCATGGCGGGTGCGGCCCTGCAGGCCACGGGACTGGACAAAGCCGTCAACCGCGCCGCCGAGGGCATTCAAAAAACCTTTGATAATGTTACCCAAAAGCTATCAGGGGTTATGGATGAGGTGGGGTCCAACATTGGCTCTATGCTATCTGGTGCCCAAACGGCCTTAACAAATGCCCAACAGGAGGTCATCGAACGTGTGGAGGAACTCCGGCAGGGGCTTAGAGACCTTGCGGCTGGTATCCAGTCCCAAGAGGCTGTTCAGAGGGTTATGAACATGGTCACCCCTGGGGTCGCAGCCTTTGTGGTGGTTTCGAAACTTACGGCGCCTGTAGTTAGTTTTGTGGGGCGGGAGATGCTTCTGCCCACAGCCGTCAAAACTGGAGAGCAGGTGTTGGTGCAGGGGTTGTTAACCCTTGTGGATCCTTTTGATGATCTAGGCTTAAAGGACGCCCTAGGCGACATAAAGGGCACATTCATCAATACGCGGGAGGCCCTCGCCAAAGCCCCCCTAAGCGAGGCCCCCGCCCGCGATGGAACCGCCGTTGTGCCACAAGAGGGTCTGGTTTTGGTCCAAGATGCCCCCAATGACCTCAACCGTAGTGGCACGGGCCCCAGCGACACCGAACGCACTGGCAGCAACAGCACGGGCGAACGGCAGGCCACCCCGAATCCTTATGAAGTGCTGGGCGTGGGGACCGATGCCAGCTGGGCGGAGATTAAGAAGGCATATGGACAATTATCCAAAGAACTTAATGAACAGCTATTGGTGAGAAATGCGGAGGGGAATGTCATAACGGCCAAAGATGATCGTGGTAATGCCATTACAGTGGTGAATCAAGAGGTTCAGGACAAGATTATAGAGGTGCACGCTGCCTATGCAGCCCTACGCCGCGACGGCAGCTCTGTCCCCACGCCACAATCCTCATCCCCAGAGACATCCCCAGACCCTGCCCCCCCACAAACGCGGGAATTGTCGGGGGCACCCGTCGCCCTGATGCCCGCCCGAGAAGAGGGTGACACAGGATCAACCCAACCCGTCGCCCGAGGCGAATATGGGTCTGGTGAAGCCATAATCCCCGTCCCCAGCCGAGATGGCACGGGATCCCCCCAACCCGTCGCCCGAGGCGAGTATGGCGGCGGCTATCAAGCCCCCGAACAGGACCGCGATTCAGACGCATTTGAATTTGGTGGGGAAGAGGAAAGCGACGATAACGAGCACGACACCGCAGATACCCAAGCAGAACAACCCAACAACAGGGGGGAGAAAGACAAGACGTCAGATACTCAAGAGAAAAAGAAAAAAGAGAAAGAGAAAGAAGAGAAAGATAAAAATAGGGAGAAAAAAGAAGCAGAAGAGGCCAACCAAAACAGGGCACAAGAAAGAAAAACAAATCAAGAAATTAAAGACGAAGAAGCGAGAAAAGCCGCTGAGGAAAGAGCGAATGCCTCGAAAGAGAAAAGACAAGAGAAAGAGCAAGAGGAAGAGGAGGCGAGAAAAGCCAAGCAAAAAGCGGCAGACAAAAAAGCCATAGAGGCAGCTCTGGCGGAAGCGGCACGTCGCAAGGCAGCCACTCAAAAAGCGAAAGATGAGGAGAACGCCAAAAACACCATCACCAAGTTCGACCGCCCCCGTGTCCCCACAGGCCCCAAACCCAGAAAATAACCCATGACCCAAACCCCCGAACCCCCCGTTTTGGATTATGAAGCGACGTTTCGCCGCCTGCGGGATGTGATACAGCAACAGCAGCAGCATCTGGCACAGGTGGAAACGTATCAGACTCAGGCGGCGTCTTTGCTGGAATCCCTCTCCGCCCCCGATATGGTGGCCAAGGTGAAGGGGCGCATGCAGATGGAATACCAGCGGCATCTGCTGGCAGCGGCCTTTTTGGATTTCATGAAACTGGACGCGGCGGGCGTGCACGATGATATGGCGCAGGATTTGCTTAATTTTATAAAAAATGCTACGATAGCCAATGACCTTCGTCTGGCCGCAGAGCGCGTGAAGGTTTACGCCCAAACCCTGAAAACCGACCCCAACGTGTACAGTATGACCGATGCGGATTTGATTCGTTTGACCGAGCGTGCCCTGAACCCAGGGGGGACCGCCGTATGATGGGTCGGATTGTACTTTTTGTGATCCTGATGCTCACGGCGGAGGGGGCGCACGCGGCGACCTTGACGGGGGGGGACTCCACACAATCCACAACGGATCCCGCTCCGATTTTAAATAATCCTAATTTGAATCGCCAGATAGGCGATGTGTTGACACCTCAGCCAGGTGAAAAAGTTAACAAAACAGTGCAAGAGGCCAGAGATCTGAATAACGCCACAAAGCCCATCGAAGAGGCCATTGCAGGCCCCGTGGATAACGCCAAAGACATTGCCGCCGCCGCCAGTTTGGCATGGTTGGGGGAATGTTGGTTGTGCCCCGTTTTTAAAATTCTGGATGACACGCGCAAAAGTTTTTCCACACCAGCCTGTCAGTATATTTCATCCCAAGTGATGGTTTTGGTGCCCATTACGCTGGGGATTTTTATGATGGTGTCGGCAGCCATGATGCTGTTGCCCTTTGGCCCCGGCAAGGGGGCCTCCGCAGTGCTGAGTGGTATGATGGGGCGCATACTGTTGGTGATTGTGGTGGCAGTGGCGATGTATGATTGCCGCACGTTCAACACCTATATCAGTGGCCCTATTTATACGATGGGGATTAAGGCGTCTCAAACGGCCATGAATGTGGGGATTGGGGCCCATACGGCCTTTGGGTTAAAGACAGACTGCGTGGATCCCTTGGCCACAGGGGGCGGCACAGAGGCATCCTTTTTCTGTATGCTGGAGGTCGCCAGCAAAACCATCGGCGTTCCCATCCGTTTTGGTATGAATATCATACAAGAAATTAACGCTATGAATTGGGCAGAAAAACTCCTGAATTATCCTTGGGTTACGCTGCAATGGTTAATGGCGGTGACGATGATTGTGATTGGGATTTTGATTGTGATTACCTATTTCATGTTGAATGTGGATTTTGCCCTGTACACCATGATTTTTGAGGTTTTATCCAGTTTCTATGTCCTGATGTTCCTGCATCCCACCACGCGGGGCTTTGCCGTATCGTCGCTGAAGGGTCTGTTTACCAGTGCGCTGGGGCTGTTTTTGGCCTCGGTGATTTTGACCGCGCAGATCGCCATGATTGCTTATGTGATTGATGTGCAACCCGATTTGAATTCAGTGGAGGATGTCGCCAAATATGTGGTTGATGATGGGGAAAAAGATACCGCGCGGGGCTTTGGGGATCCAGTGTTTTTGATGTTGCTGGCGGGGCAATTGATCATCAATGCGGCCATGGCAGGGGTCTCCAGCCAAGCCAAATCCATGGTGGCGGCGGGATCCAACATCGGTATTCCCCAAATCGGAGCCGATTTTGCGGAAAAATTCCAGCAACGGGTTCAAGAGGGCCTCCGCGCAGTGGGCGATACCATGGCATTGGGGGCCTATCAACAAAAACTATCAAGGGAAAACAGGAAGCTATGGGCCAAAAAAGTGTGGAAGCCCTTGGGGCGCAGTCGTGCTGGGAAGGCCTTGCATGTGGCCCTGACCCCCATTTCCTCTACACTACGGGCGGCCACAAAACCCAGAACGGATCCCTCATGATGCGCCTTACCCTGATCCTGTTGGTGATGATGTGCATTCTGGCGTCAGGAACGTGGGCGGCAACAATAACGCCGCCTACACCCACGCCGACCCCGACCCCTGCGCCTGCACCGAATCCGATCGTGTTCCCTACACCCACGCCTACACCCACGCCGACCCCTCCGACGACGACCCCTCCGACGACGACCCCTCCGACAACGACCCCTCCGACAACGACGCCCCCAACGACCCAGCCGATCGAGGTCATTCTCAGTTTAGTTCCTGATTTTTTGGGCGAAAAACGGCGCATCATTTTGGAAAGCATCCAAGATATCGCCGATGTCATTGATGATCGTTTAAAGCGGGCGAACACCGTGTTTTACGAAGGCTCCGCAGGCTTTATCGTGATTTTCGTGGCGGTGTATATTTTGTATCAGGCGGCAAAAATGTTGTTTCCGTTTTTCCCGCTCGATCGGGTCAGTACGGCATTGAATGCCTCTGTGACGCGGATTTTACTGGCGGTGACGGTGACGATGTTTACTGCCTCGGCCATGGGGCCGTGGAACAATCTGGTGGCCCCCGTGATGGTGTCTGGCATTAACTACGCCAGCGAGCTGTTGTTTACCGCGGTGTGCGTTGTCAAAACATCCAGCCCCTCTGGCAAAGCATCGCCGCTGGCTGTGGAGGGGGTGACATGCAGCAGCGATAACAAAGCCGTTGTTGATCCCGATAAAGAACCCCGTTTGTTTAACACCACGGATCCCCAAACCATAGGCCAAAGTATCCAGCGTTTATTCGGTTGGATTGAAACATCCATTTTAACGATGGTGGGCGGGGCCATGAAGGCCATGATGTTTGGTCCAGATGGTCTGCCGGGGTGGGATGATCTCATCAAGATTGCCCCCCCCGTAATGTTGGTTTTGACGTTGATGTGTTTGGCCTTGGCCATTACAGGGTTGATGCCCTATTTTACGTTGGGCATGCGGTTTGTGTTTTTCCTGTTTGGCAGCATGATTTTGGCCATCATGGTGTATTTTGCCGCCATTGCGCTGGTCATTCCCGCCTTTACATCCTTTGTTGGGTTTTGGTTGCGGGCGACATTAAAGCTGGCGGTGGAGGTGGTGATGATCGCCTTTGCCATCGCCATCAGTTTGGCCACTATGAACGAGGCCCTTCTGAGCTTTAAAGAAAATACCAAAGACATGGTGATTTTGCCCACACAGGATCTTTTTATCACGCTATGGGCTATCTTTTTTATTATGAACATGCTCGTGAAATCCGCAAAAACCTTGGCAGGGGTTTTAACCTCGGGCGGGGGTAAGGGCCTAGATTTGGATGCGGGGGCAGAAATGGCCGAAAAAATCCAAGCGGAAGCCGAACAAATGATTAAAGATGCGCAACAAAAAGGGAAAGAGGCCGCACACTTTGCCTATTCTAAATAACTCCCTCCTCTAGACGAAGGAGGGAGTCCAGCGCATTGTTAGTTAACGGCATCCTTCAGACCTTTACCAGCGCGGAATTTGGGCTGGTAGCTGGCAGGGATTTTCAGCAGATCCCCTGTCCGTGGGTGGCGCCCTTCGCTGGCTTCGCGGTGGGATACCAAAAAGGTCCCAAAGCCCACCAGACGGACTTCATCTTTTTTGGCCAAGGCTTCGGTAACAGCATCAAAAACAGCATCCACAGCACGCGCTGCATCCGCTTTGGTTAGGTCAGCTTTATCCGCCACAGCAGAAACGAGTTCATTTTTATTCACGATACACCTCTTGATGGATTGTTGATGGACGATGAACG
Source organism: Alphaproteobacteria bacterium (assembly GCA_947458235.1). Taxonomy (GTDB): domain Bacteria; phylum Pseudomonadota; class Alphaproteobacteria; order JAJTHO01; family CANGYM01; genus CANGYM01. The sequence goes on along the minus strand of CANGYP010000032.1, from coordinate 2,276 downwards.
CGTTTGCCGCGTTTTCTCTTTGTTAGCTTTAAGTGTTAAAGGTAAAGAAAATCTTACGTCAATTCACAAAATGCCTGTTTTTGGCGGCTTGGGCCAAACTGCGACAAAAAAACAACAGAAAATAAGGACTTTATGCTTGGCTTTCAAAAAACAACCCCCGCCGCAAAAAGGACAAAAGGACAGGGGTCGTTTTTGTGGGCATCTTTATAAGGAGAACCCCAGTTTGTTCCATAAAAACGCAAACCGCGGGTCCTGAAAATGGGGTGACCAAGGGACATCAGGATGATTGTGCAAGTAACCCTGCCAAGGGCAACCGATGCTTTCTGAGTCTAACAAGTCTGGAATAATCAGGCCACGTTCAGAGACATGAGGAATATAGATCAGGGATTCTTGGTGATAGGAGGTTGCATCCACATAAATCTCATTGGGGTCAGGGTGTGTGGCGTGGACGCGGCTGCTATGGGCAATTTCGATGTTCGTAGCCGTTTCTGAAAAGTGTAGCGTGTCGGCAAGGGTTGCAACGAATATAAGATTGTTAACGTCAGCCTCCCGCATATCCAGTTGATGCAGGATAGAGTGTGAAAACATTCCGCTAATGGGTGTTCCTCTTAAATCAATAGGGCCATCCCAAGTGCATTGATGCATATAGTGTATATTGAGATTGGCCCCTGTAGCATCCATCGCCTTGTCTTGTAACGGGCCCATGCGGCAATTGATGAACAGAGCGTCTTGAAAATTGGCCCCCGTTAGCGTCGCACCACGGAAGTCAACGTCGTAAAAAACAGCCCCAGAAAAACCACCATGTGAAAGGTTGGCGTCCCGTAAATCGGTGGATCGGAAAACTGCATCAATGGCGTTTACATTGCTAAGATTGCCTTTTTGCAGGCCTGCACAGATATAGGCCCCGATGAGATTCTTCTGGGAAAAATCACCGCCGGGGCGGCGTCCCTCGATAATCGGGGCACCCGCAAGTTCGGCGCGGCCACGCAGGGCATCAAAATCCATCTGACCAAAAGCATCATAAGCCCCAAACAGATCGTTGGCACTAGCGTGTTGAATGGGCTGTGGTTCAGGCAGAATCAACCCCGTGGGCTCTGTTGGTAAATAGGCGCACTGACTCTCTTCAAGACGACGTTGTTCAAGAACTTGTTGTAAAACGTCTGTTTGAGTTTTTCCGATCCATGGCACCTTAATCATTGCAGCCAACCGTGGCACCATAACAGTGCGAGTCGTTAATTGCCTAATCATTTCAGCCAACTGTTTGGGAGAAACACCTTGGAAACGCGCCAGAGTTGTTTCAAATGGTTCATTTGGAGGAACGATCTTTGTGCGGGGATCCACCTCTGGCAAGAACGGTTGGTTGGAAAAATTGATCCCGCCCAGATACCATCCCTTAAGATCAAGTGGCCCACGTTCTGCTCCGAATAGAGCCCCACTATTAATAAGAAGCGCCAATACTGTTTTTTTTGCTTCTGGCCAGTTTTGTTCTATGATCGAGATTACCTCGTCACTGACCAGTGGCTTTACGCGACCACAGAATGTCACGATAGACTGCCATACTAGGTCATTGGTTTCAGATACCGGGTTGTTAAACCCGTATTCCGACATCTTGTCTTGTTGTTTCCTTATGGACACTACCAACAAAAGTCGGCCTAACAAAGAACCCATGTTGTTACAGGTATTTTCAGGGATATGCTCGCACAACATGCGCAGTGTTTCCGAGCTTGGATCCAGTCGCATGTGCGGTGTTTCCGACTCGCACAACTGGAGCAGTCTTTGCTCTCTTGAAAACACTGCATTCGTCTTCGTTTCGGGGGTATCACTAGGAAGATATTTCCCTAATAATAGACTATAAGCACTGAAAGGAGGATAATTACCTGTATCATGCACATGAAAGGGGCCATGGCGCTTTTCAAGATCGGCGAGGGATTTTACAAAATATTCTTTTACAACAGGATCAGGAATGTTGATCAGCATGTTTACATAAGCAAGTGCAATCATCCCCTTGGTGTATTTTTCTGCTTGCGAGAGAGTGTGATCGATAACAGCACTTAGTTTTTCTCGAGTGGAGTCAGAGTGTTGAATACTCGCAAAATATTCAGAAAGCACCTTGACTGTCTTATTAACACCCAGGGTCATTCAATAAACTTTCGTTAAGGTTTGGATGGCTTTGTGGGTTTTTCGTTGGAAGATTTGGATGCCTTCGGTGAATTTTCCGAAGGTTTTATTGAGGATATGAACGACCAAGCCATTGATGGCTGCTAGGTTTTCTGGGG
>CANGYP010000031.1 GCA_947458235.1 Alphaproteobacteria bacterium | reverse complement strand
TGCCTTGGATCTTCTAAATCACGAAAATAACTCAAAAATTCACACATTTTGCGACCTTTTCTCTTCTTGTTTTTTAAAGGTTTCTGAAGAGTCAACGTCTATATTATCTAAGCCTTTTAATCAAATACTATTCGTGATTTTGCCCTGGCGCCTCAGCTTCCAAAGGTTGATTTTTATGAGGAGAAGATGCTATACGTTTATCATTGGCCTCAGTTGGATTTGCATATAATCTTATGTTAAGGGCTAATATAGCAGCATAAACTTGGTTATCTGATGGAGTTTGTTGGCGATCTGTAATGTCTACATGCGCATAGCGTGCAGACATTTTGTGTTGAGCGATATGGATTAGTTCATGAGGAATTGTGGCCGTTACATCAGGCAAGTAACCGCGCAAATTGTTATCATATAAATTAATATTAAGCTCATTGGGCTTGTCTGGAGTTATAAACCCAGAAATACCAGATTTTTGCTCATAGAAATTGAGCATGATGGGGTGGCTTGGAAAAATTTGTTCTTTTGACACTTGCACGATTTTTTTCATACATTCTTCTTGCTTTTCTGGGGTTAAATCATGGGACGTTAAACTTGGAACCAAAAAGAATGGAGAAAATGCTGAATCACTGGAAAGATTCGAGACAATTTTTTGAGCTTTCTCCTTGGTTAAAGAAACAACTGAATCGGGCGTACGAAAAGATGCATAAAGTTTTCGAAATTCTGGGCATTCAGAAATATCATAATAACCATCTTTATACCGAGCAGCATCAGCCAAGCACTGAAACACAGCCCCCCAAGTTCTTAATTTTAAACTTGATAAATCAAAATCAGAGTTAACCAACTCTATGGCAAACGAAGATTTATCTTTTTTTGTCAGCCCAGATAGGCCCCCTAAAGTATTCAAAATATTTTTATCATTCATGGTTCAGTAACCTATGCGTTAGGTGGATAAAGGTTCAATAATATACCTCTCTATCGCACAACCCCGACCATTTGTCAATATTTTTAACAAATTTTAGTTACCCACCTTCCTCCCCAAATACTGCCCCGTATAACTCTTGGGGTTTTTGATGACATCTTCGGGGGTGCCGGTGGCAATAATGTGGCCGCCGCCGCTGCCGCCTTCGGGGCCAAGGTCGATGATCCAATCGGCGCAGGCAATGACATCCAGATTGTGTTCAATGACCACCACCGTGTTGCCCTGATCCACCAGCTGTTGCAGGATGGCCAGCAGTTTGCGCACGTCCTCGAAATGCAACCCCGTGGTGGGTTCATCCAGAATATACAGCGTGCGGCCAGTGGCCCGTTTGGTGAGTTCCTTGGCAAGCTTGATGCGTTGGGCTTCCCCGCCTGACAGGGTGTTGGCGGCCTGTCCCAGTTGGATATAATCCAGCCCAATGTCCTGCAGCAGTTTGATTTTATCCCGCACGGCGGGGATGGGGTGAAAGAACGACAGGGCTTCCTCCACACTCATTTGCAAAACATCGGCAATGGATTTGTCGCGGTAGGTCACATCCAGCGTTTCGCGGTTGTACCGTTTGCCCTTACACGTTTCGCATTCCACATACACATCGGGCAGAAAGTGCATTTCAATTTTAATCAGGCCGTCCCCCTGACAGGCCTCGCACCGCCCGCCCTTCACGTTAAAGGAAAAGCGGCCAGCGGCATAGCCACGGGCTTTGGCCTCGGGCAGGGCGGCAAACCAATCCCGAATGGGCGTAAAGGCCCCGATATAGGTGATGGGGTTGGACCGCGGCGTGCGGCCGATGGGGGATTGATCAATTTCAATGACTTTGTCGATCCACTCGCCGCCCTCGATGCTGTGCATATAGCGTTGCAGGTCCGAACGCCAAAAACGGGACAGCATCCCCTGATACAGGCTGTCCATAACCAAAGACGACTTGCCCGACCCACTCACCCCCGTGACACAGGTCAGGGTTCCCAGCGGAATGTCCACATTCACATTTTGCAAATTGTGATAATGCACCCCGCGCAGCGAGAGTTTTTTGCCATTCCCCTTGCGCCGTGTTGCGGGGGGTTTGATCTCTTGATCGCCCCGTAAATAGGCCCCGGTTAGGCTTTTGGGATGGTTAATCACATCCTGCGGTGTGCCCGCCGCCACGATTTCCCCGCCAAAGCGCCCCGCGCGGGGGCCCATATCAATCAGATGATCGGCGGTGCGCATGGCGTCTTCGTCGTGCTCCACCACCAAAACCGTGTTGCCCAAATCCCGCAAATTGCGCAGGGTTTCCAGCAAACGGTCATTGTCCCGTTGATGCAAGCCAATGGAGGGCTCATCCAGCACATACAAAACACCGCTCAACCCGCATCCGATTTGGGACGCTAGGCGAATCCGCTGATTCTCCCCCCCTGACAGCGTGCTGGCGTGGCGGTGCAGGGTTAAATAGGACAGGCCAACATTGTTCAAAAAGGACAATCTTTCCCGTATTTCCCGCAAAATCCGATCCGCGATGGCGTGATCTTGGGTGCCCAGTTGGGGGGGCAGGGTTTCGGCAATCCACAGGTAAGCCTCCCCAATGGACAACGCCGTCACATCGGCAATGGTTTTGCCCGCAATTTTCACACACAGGGCCTTTTCATTCAGACGGGTGCCGCCGCAGGCGTCACAGTCCTTTTCCACGCAGTACCGTTCCTGTTCATCGGCGGACATCTCGTTGGCCTGATATCGTTTTTCCAAATACCCCACCAGACCAGGAAAGGGCTTGTTGGTTTTGTACGCCCGAAAGCCATCGTTATAGGTTATGGTCACGGGCAGTTCCGTGCCGTAAATCAGGGCATGTTGCAAAGGTTTGGGGAGTTTTTCAAAGGGTGTGCCCATCCGGCCCCCGAAATGCTTGGCCACGGCCTGTAGGGTTTGGTCATAATAACTATGGAACTTCCCTGCCCATGGCGCAATGGCCCCCTCGTCAAGGCTGAGGGAGGGATCTGGCACAATCCGCCGTGGATCAATCACCACCCGCACCCCCAGACCGTCACAGGTGGCACAGGCCCCGTGGGGGCTGTTAAAACTGAACAAACGCGGTTCAATGTCATCCAGCGCAAAGCCCGATTCGGGGCAGGAAAAATGTTCAGAAAACACCGTTTTTTCATCGGAATCCGCATCCAAAACCCACAAAATGCCCTCGCTCAGCTTGCTGGCGGTTTCCAGAGATTGCACCAGACGGGTGCGGATATCCCCGCCCAAGACCAGACGGTCCACCACGACCTCGATGTTGTGTTTTAATGTTTTTTTCAGGGCGGGGATTTCATCCATCCCCACCTGTTTGCCGTTGATGCGCAGACGCACAAAGCCCTTTTTTCGCAAGTCCTGAAACAGGTCCACAAAAGTTCCCTTGCGGTCCCGCACCACGGGGGCCAAAATTAAAATGCGCTTGCCCTCGGGCCATGTTTCGATGCGGTCCGCCATTTGGGATACGCTTTCCTTGGCAATGGGCAGGCCCGTGGCGGGAGAATGCGGCACCCCCACACGGGCAAACAGCAACCGCAGATAATCGTAAATCTCCGTCACCGTCCCCACCGTAGAGCGCGGGTTGCGGCTGGTGGTTTTCTGGTCAATGGAAATGGCGGGGGACAGGCCGTCGATGTGGTCCACATCGGGCTTTTCCATCAGCTGCAAAAACTGGCGGGCGTAGGACGACAGGCTTTCCACATACCGCCGCTGCCCCTCCGCATATATGGTATCAAAGGCTAGGGAAGACTTCCCCGACCCCGACACCCCCGTAATCACCGTGAGTTGGTTTTTGGGAATGTCCACGTCGATGTTTTTCAAATTATGCTCCCGCGCCCCCCGCACCGACAGCACAGTGTTACTGACCACCCTGCGGCCCACATCGGGCAAAGAGGCACTGGGCAAGGCTTTGGATTTCAGGGGGGATTTGGACATAACACACTCATATCAAAAAACATCTTGCTATACTAAAGCCCCGCAGAGTCATAGGGCAAGGGAATTGTGTGGGGAATTGTGTGGGCAAGATTTAACCATCTCGCCCCCCCCTACGACAAAAACGGATAATCCGTATACCCCTTGGCGTCGCCGCCGTAGAAGGTGGCGCGGTTGTAGGGGTTAAGGGGGGCATTTTGCCGCAAGCGTTCCGGCAAATCCGGATTGGCAATGAACCAACGGCCAAAGGCCACGGCATCGGCCACACCGTCCGCCACGTCCTTCATGGCGGAATCGCGGGTGTGGCCGCCGGCGGATATCAGAACATTTTTAAACAACGGGCGAAACAGGGGGGCCGTGCGGGGGGCATCCTCCGCCACCTGATCGGACCCACCGGCGGATGACGAACGGGGCTCAATCAAATGCAAATAGCCCACATCCCGTCTGTTCAGTTCTTGGATCACATAGGAAAACAGGGCGATGGGATCGCTGTCCTTCATGTCATTAAAGGTGCCGTAGGGGGACAGACGCACACCCACCCGCGCAGGGCCAAAGACCTCAATGGCCACATCCACCACTTGCAACAGCAGGCGGGCGCGGTTTGGGATGCTGCCGCCGTAGTCATCGGTGCGGTGGTTGCTGCCGTCCTGCAGAAATTGATCCAGCAAATAGCCATTGGCCCCGTGGACCTCTACGCCGTCAAAGCCCGCCTGTTTGGCATTTTGGGCGGCGCGGTGGTAATCCTGAATTACCGCCGCAATCTCTGAAGCACTCAAGGCCCGCGGCGTTTCAAAGGGCACCTGCGTGCCCACGTTGGTAAACGTCATGCCGCTGGGCGTGATGGCCGAGGGGGCCACAGGGGCGCCGCCATCGGGCTGAAACGATGAATGGGAGATCCGCCCCACGTGCCAAAGCTGTAAAACGATATGCCCGCCTTTGGCATGGACGGCCTGCGTGATGTGTTGCCAGCCTTGCACCTGTTCAGGGGTGTGAATCCCAGGGGTGGCGGGATAGCCTTGGCCGGCGGGGGAAATTTGCGTGGCCTCAGAAATAATCAATCCCGCTGATGCCCGCTGGGCATAGTATTCCGCATTCAAGGCCGTGGGAATGTTCCCCGGCTGCTGGCTACGCATCCGCGTTAGGGGGGCCATAATCACACGGTTGGGCAGGGTCAAATCACCGAGGGGTAGGGGGTCAAACAACGTCGCCATAAAAAATCCTTTTCTTTTGAGGAGTATAGTGGAATCTCTGTCACCTGTCACCTGTCACCTGTCACCTGTTCCCCGGAAGCCCCCGCGATGTGGAATACTCGAAATGCAGCGGTTGGTCGGGATTCAGAAAATCATAAACGCTGTGGGCGGCCCGTGACATTTCCGCAAAGCCCGTTAAGATCAATTTTAATTTCCCCGCATAATGCACAATGTCACCGGCGGCGAAGATCCCGCGGGTGCTGGTTTCTCCAGTGGCGGGGTTGATGCGCAGGGTGTGTTTGGCCAGATCCAGCCCCCACGTGGCAATGGGCCCCAAATCCATGGACAGGCCAAAAAACAGCAGCAGATGATCCGCGGGCAGAGCCTTGGTTTCCCCCTCCAGATGGGCGATGCTGACGGCGGTTAGATTTCCGTTGTCCCCGTTCAGGGCGGCCAGTTGATACGGCGTGTGCAGGGTGACGCGGCCCTGTTGGACTAGGGCCTCCAGCCGCTTGACGGATTCGGGGGCGGCGCGAAAGCGGGGGCGGCGGTGAATCAGGTGGATGTGCTTGGCGTTTTGGGCCAAGGTTAATGTCCAGTCCAGCGCACTGTCCCCCCCGCCCGCAATCACCAGCGTTTGATCCGCAAAGGCCGCAGGGTCCGTGACGTGATAATGCACGTGGCCGGTGGCCTCAAAGGTCTCAAGATCTGCCAGCGGGGGGCGGTTGGGACCAAAGGCCCCGCATCCCGCCGCCACAATCACCGCCCGCGGGGTCAGGGTGGCGCCCGTTGACGTGGTCAGGGCAAAGCCCGCATGGGTGGTGGAAAGGGCCGTCACCTGTTGGCCCAAATGAAAGGTTGGCTGAAACGGGGCAGCCTGTGCCATCAGTTGGTCAATCAAGGCCCCGCCAGAAATTTGGGGATAGGCGGGAATGTCGTAAATGGGCTTTTCGGGGTACAGAGCGCGGCACTGGCCCCCTACATGGGGCAACACATCCACCACATCACACGACAACCCCACCATGCCGCAGGCAAAAACCCCAAACAGGCCCACGGGGCCCGCACCAATAATCGCCACATCCGCCATAGCCTACGCCGCGCCCTCGCACAGATCCAAACGCTGAGGGTCCATGATATCACGGACAATGGTTTTGGCAAAAAACAGAATCTCCTCCACCGTCAAGTGGGTGGTGTCTAGGGCGTGGGCATCGGCGGCCTTGCGCAGGGGGGCCACAGATCGGCCAGCATCTTGGGCATCTCTGGCCTGAAGCATCTGATAAATCTGGTCAAAATCGGCAGGTTGTCCCGTGCTTGTCAGCTCGGCAACGCGGCGAGAGGCCCGCTCGTGCAGGCAGGCGGTTAGAAAAAACTTCACCGGCGCATCGGGGCAAATGATGGTGCCCGTGTCGCGTCCGTCCAGAACACAGCCCTGCTTGCCCGCCGGCGGGCGATGGGCCGTGCGCCGCTGGAGATCCAACAAAGCCACCCGCACCCGCGGCATTTTGGCCACGTCCGAGGCGGCCCGCCCAATGACTTCGCCAGCCAGCACGGTTTTGTTCAGTTGGGTCAACGGCACATCCGCCGCCAAGGCCACCAGCGCATCCTCGTTGCCCAAATCCACGCCCCGCTCCAGCGCGGCATACCCCACAGCGCGATACAGCAACCCCGTGTCCAAATGATAAAACCCCAAATCCTCCGCCAAACGCCGCGCCAACGTCCCCTTTCCCGATCCCGCGGGGCCGTCAATGGTGATGATCATCATGGGGGGCACTCCTGCTGTTTGGGGGAGTTTAGCATATGGGGGGGGGTGGGGGGAAGGGATATTAAAGCGTCTTGGTTGCCGCATTGGCCAAAGCAATGGAGGGACCATTAAAAGTCGCATTAACACCACCAGCAACGGCGCCCCAAGTTGCACCCGCAAAAGTTGCAATTCCTTTACCAAAAAGATCCGATTCAACAGAATGACTTTCCGCGAATACTCTGCCAATCCAAGGGAGTTTTTCCAAAAGGTCTCCCAGAAAAGGGATTTTTCCAAGCAACTGACCCGTTGCATCCCCTGCAATTTCTAGTCCCCCTAATCCAATCTGAAAAGGAGATACGGCAAGAGCCCGAAAAGCATTTCCAACCACGGTTTGCATTAAGGGTCCAAGAGCCATGCTTGGGGTAACCCCTAATCCGCCAGAAGCCGCCGCTACAGATATCAAGCCCGCAACAGAAGCCACCCCCGCCGCGATCATAGACCATTTGGTTATCGTATTGAAAAAACCAGCAACGGTATCCCCCGTGGTTTTAATGGATTCCGCAATGACGGGAACCCGACCAAACGGGGCTGCCATGACGTTTGCAGTGGTTTTGATAATGGGGCCGAGGATCCACATTTATAAAGTCCTCCCTGTTCCTGCATAAGCAGCCACGCGATGAGTTTGTACAATGTTGTTTAAAGCACTTTGATTAATATGCGTAGGCTCTTTTCTGTGAGCTGAACGTATGTTTCTCAACTCCCAATTCTCTTCTTCAATTTGGACTTCTGGTAAATAGACAATCGGTGTATCTACAACAGTTTTGCCATTCCAGTTTTGGGTTTGATTGTTTTTATTTTTTGCTACCACATCTCGCATTGCTTGGATATAAGCAGGCCACTCGATATTGAATGTTGAGTTAAGCATGCCGGCATTGTACTTACATGCTTTGGCGACATCGAGCAATAAATCGTTCATCACTTCAGCATGTAGCTTAGCATCTGCTTTAAACTGTTGCTTAACCTGAGGTGACCTAAAACAAGGAACCAAAGTTTTGGTATTGGGGTCTAGCGCCAAACCCTCAGCATACTTTTGCCCATCACGATGATTAATCATACTTGGGTCTAAGTTATTGGTATTTGTTGTAGATGATCTTGAAACCCTAAAATTCCAGTAACGAGACTGCTCTTGTTCGCTGGGAGCCTTCATTTGTTTATCGCTAATTCTTTGCATGAGATCCGCGCATGTAGATTTCTGCGACAAACCAAAAGCACGGCACACGTCGTCTGGTAAGGCACCATTGCCTGTGGCATTAAAAGCATCAGAATGGACAACGATAGCCGCCGTATGTTTCGTAAGCTCTGTATAGTAATATTGTAATGTCCGCATCTCAAGGACGGAATCATTTTTTGAGTCTAGCCATTTCTCATAAAAAAGATCAATTTGACGAACAATAGGGGCTAAAACATTCAAAAAATAACTGGCCGCTTCTTTTTGTAAATAAGTACGATCGTCGTAGGGTTTGGCAGCTATAATGTTGGGGTTTTGACCTTTCAAAGCGTCCATTTGTTTACTAACGCTAGCCTCATAGCCATGCTCTCTCGCTTCCATGGCTCGTCGATAGTTTATAATGGTTCGCCATGGCTTATTGAAATGGTGATCGGGCCTCGTCATTAAGTCCTTTCTGGCAGCAGAAGGCTCCAAATATTCAAATGGGTTCGTTGCATTCCTCAGTTCTTGGGCTTTTTGGATCATCGCATCCATTTCACGAGTCATTCTTTTTTGTATGGCCACCAGTGTGGGAATACCAGCCACATTCAAAGGAACCCCAGTGATGAGGGTATTGCGCTTGCTTAAGTCATCCAGTGTCGCAGCTTCATAAGCATTATCTTCCCCAAGAATCGTTTTTAACCCATGCTGATACGCAGCTAGCATGTCAGGAAGATCCAAAAAGCAGGCTGTGGTTTCAGACAGGAACCCTGCCCGACTTGTACTGCCTTGGTTTTGAGGCCCGTTAACAAGAGTATCAACGCAGTGTTGTAAAGCTTTTAGGATTTGGCCATTTATAATTTCATTATCTGGCGGATTAGCAATTTTTTTAGTGATGTTTTGATCATAAATAAGTTTGTTATCTGGGCTAATTTCTTTTATTTGATTAGCAATATGCAAATCAGAAGTATACATTTCAAAAACAAGAGCTGTTTTAAATTCTTCAGTCGATGTTAAGAGAATATCTTGAAGCTCACCAATGAGTATAGCTTCTTTGCGGTGAAAAACATCGCTACAATGTGAACTGGCTCGTGCCATCATGTCATATTTGGCGTCAACAGGCGAAAAAAAGGATCGCAATTGGCGCCAGCGTGTAAAGGGCTTTAAAATAGGAATGTTATCCAGTGTAGTAATAAAGCTCCGAGTAACAGACTTTACCCAAGGCTCAAAATAAGGACGAAATCGCCTGGGACACCAAGCATACATCCAACGAGGTGTATCCGCATGGAAACTTCTCGTTTCCAAAATTAAATCGGCCATTCCCTTGGACATAGTGTTGTCAGCACCTACAAGGGATTCTCGTGCGGTTTGAACGACGTTATAAAATTTGTTTGCGGTAGGAATAGAAAAATCCCGTCCCGTTTTTGATCCTCCCCAAAGTTCAAATTGACGTGTCAAACTATGATCGCTCTTAGGATCATTGTATAGTTTCTGAAGTTTTTTTAAAATTTCAATGGTACTATCTAGCTTGTCTTTTTCGCTATCGGAAAGGGCTGTACGCGAGCTGAACCGTCTGGTGTCAATATCGAAAGTGGTTGCGTGATATATGCCATTTGTAGTTCCAACCATCCCCAAACCTCCTCATCCCACTACACCCTCCCACTCTACCCCCACCCCCTGCAAAAATCAAGCATATTTTAAATAAAATTTTTTCACCAAATGTGACAAAGATCACATCCAAAATCCTAAAGATATGCCACCAACCCATCCCACCCCACCTCTACCCCTGCGGGGCATAGGGCAGCGAGGGTGTCGTGGTCCATGTCGGTGGACAGGTGGGTCAGAATCGCCCGTTTGGGCTTAAACAGCGCAATCCATGATAATGTGGTTTCCAGATGGGCATGGGTGGGGTGGGGGTGGCGTTGCAGGCAATCCACAATCCACAGGTCCAGACCGTGCAGGAACGGCTCGCTTTCTGGCGGAAAGGCCTTCACGTCCGTGGAATAGGCCACATTGCCCATGCGTACCCCCATGCTGTCGATGGGCCCGTGATGCTGGCGAAACGGGATAAAGCTGGTGTTGCCCACAGGATGGGGCTGGTTATACGTTACGATGTGCGGGATCAGGGCGGGCTTATAAAACGGCGGATGGGTCAGGGGCTTGGCGAAAATATAATCAAACCGCTGGTGCACGGTGTCCGCCGTGCGCGTATCCAAAAACAGGGGCAACGCCGCCCCCGCCGCCACATTCAGGGCCCGCACATCATCCACACCATGCAAATGATCGGCATGGCTGTGGGTTAAAATGATGGCATCCACCGCCGTGATGGCATGGCGCAGGCACTGCTGCCGCAAATCGGGGGACATATCGATCAGGATACGGGTGCCTTGATCCTCCATCAGAACACTGGCCCGCAGGCGGGTGTTCTTGGGGTTGTCGGGGTGACACGCCCCCCAATGCCCCCCCATCATGGGAACGCCGCTGGAACTGCCCGTACCAAGCAGGGTGATTTTCATGGGGTGGGCCCTAAGGGATCAAAACAGCAACAACCTAACACAATCCCCCCTTTGTGTGCATGAAAACATCTTAATCCCCCAGGGCCACCCCTTCGCGGCGGGGGTCGGCGGCCCCGATCCATCCCCCTTTGGGATTTTTGGCGATGATGTTCAAACCACTGGCAATGACGCTTTCTTTGACGTCTTGCCCCTTGGCCTGTAAGGCGTCTTCGATGTCAGAAGAAAAGCGATCCTTTTCCAGCTCTGTGGGACCATTCAAATTCATAAAGCGGCCCTGATTCACCACCTCTTCGGGGGATTGCTGCCAATCCAAACGGGATACCAAGGCCTGAATCACCACGGGCGTGATGGTGGGGCCACCCACCGATCCCATGACATGGGTCAGGTTGCCTTTGCTGTCAAAAACCATGGTGGGGGACATGGAACTGCGGGGGCGTTTGCCAGCCTCCATCTGGTTGGCCACGACCTTTCCGCCCTTCACGGGGGAGAAGGCAAAATCCGTCAGTTGGTTGTTCATCAAAAACCCCTTCACCATCAACCGCGCCCCAAAGGCATTTTCGATGCTGGTGGTCAGGGCCACAGCGTTGCCGTCTTTGTCAACAATGCTGATGTGGGATGTGGAGATGGGCTCGATCCCCTGCATGACGGATGCGTACTTGGTGCCGTTTTGCACGTTGCCCGCCTTGGCCAGCCCCATGCTGCGGTCGGGGTTGATGGCCTTGGCGCGTTTGGCGAGGTACTGTTCACCCACCAAATCCTCGGCCTTCACGCTGGTAAACGCGGGATCCGCCACAAAGGCGTTGCGATCGGCGTAGGCCAGCTTGGTGGCCTCGGTCATCAGGTGAATGGCGTCTGCCGATTGGGGGGCTTTTTTCCCGAGGTTCATAGGCTCCAGCATTTTCAAAACCTGCAACGTCACCACACCACCCGCGCTGGGGGGGGCCATACCACACACGCGGTTGCCGTGATAGGTGCCGCACAGGGCACTGCGCGTTACGGGTTCGTATAGCAAAAAGTCCTCCACCGTGAAATGTCCAGGGGTCCGTGCATTCACCGCCGCAATCATGGCATCGGTTAAGCGATCTACATAAAACGCCATGGACCGGTTGGTGGCAATGCTTTGGATGGATTCGGCCAAGTCTGGGTTTTTCAGCAGGGTCCCTATGGCCTTGGCCTTGCCGTTTTTGTCATAAAAATAGGCGCGGGCGGCGGGATCCTGTTTTAAATAGGGATCGGCCTCCAGCAAGGCATGCAAACGGGGGGATACAGGAAAGCCCTTTTTGGCCAAAACATATGTGGGCATCCACAATTCATACCAGCGGGTTTTGCCTTGGTCCTTGTGGGCCACATCCAGCATCTTCACCAGCCCAGGAATGCCCACAGAGCGGCCACTGCGCACGGCATCATAAAAGGGCATGGGCGTTTTCAGGGACGACACAAACCCATAAGGCGTGGCGGAGGCCGGCGCCGTTTCCCGCCCATCATAGGTGGTAAGTTTTTTGGTTTTGGCGTTATACACCATCATAAACCCACCCCCCCCGATGCCAGAGGCACTGGGCTCCACCAAGGTCAGCATAACCGAGGCCGCCACGGCGGCATCCACGGCATTCCCGCCGCGCCGCAACACCTCCCGCGCCACATAGGACGCCATGGGGTGCGGGGTCACCACCATGGTTTTTTTGCCCAACACTTGGGGCTTGGGTTCAAAATAGCCAACATCAGGCTCTGGGGTTGTGCTGGGCAACTGGGTTTTCAAGGATCCAAAGGCGGCCTCGGTGGCATAGGTTTGCCACTGGGCATCGGTATTTTTGTCATGTTTGGGTGGGTGGGATACGGCCAACGGGTCTGGTGCGGGCTTTGTGGCCAACGAACAGGCGGACAACAAAACAATTAGGGCCAACGACCCAATGCCGCCCCAAAAACGAACATAGGACTTACGCAGAACGTCATTGCGAGCCTCCGCAGGAGGCGCGGCAATCCAGTCTTTCCGCTGGGAACATTTCTGGATTGCTTCGCTGCGCTCGCAATGACGAGTGTTATGCGTAAGTCCTAGAACATTAACAACACGCGGATTCATCACCATGGGTTTGTGTTCCTTGTTAGATTTTCAAAGATCCATCGTTATCCCCTTCCCCAAAGGGATGGGCACCTGTTTCCTGTAGCATCTCACCAGCCAGATGTCACCTGTCCTTATTCTCTGACTTTGGGCTTGATTTGCGACTTTATCTGCGGCCTTATGAAAAATAGGTATGCGTTAAGAAGGATTTCAGGGATGATGGGGTAAGAAAAATGTTATGTCCACAGAGTGTATGTATGCGCTTTATCTTTTTTGTATGGATGTGTTTAGGGCTCAGCCTTTCGGCGGCAGCTGCGTTATCATCATCAGATCGGCAGGCTTATCAGGCCGCTTTTGATGCCTTGGATCGCGGTCGCTGGGACGATGCCCAGACATGGGCCAGACGGGCCAAAAACCCTATTTTAAAAGATGTGGTCACATGGTTTCGTTTACGATCGGACCCCAAAGCCTCTGCGGCAGACATTGCAGATTTTTTAACCACACACCCCAACTGGCCCATGGAGGCTGCCCTACAGGCCAAAGGCGAATCCAACATTCTGGGGCGTCAAGAGGGTGCGGATTTGACGGCATGGTTGAAAACCTTCCCCCCCCAAACCAACGGGGGGCGCATTCATGTTTTGAGCATGATGGATCAGGATGCCACCGTTCCGCGCTCTTTCATCAAAGCCTATGCTGTTTTTTTGTGGCGTACTGCCGATTTTTCAGAATCCGAAGCCAGTGATTTCATCGCCCGTTACGGGGCGTTTTTGCGGGCGGAGGATCACTTTGTGCGGGCCAGTCAGCTGGTGTGGGATAAAAAATACGATCAGCTGCCGATGATGCGGGGATATATGGCGCCCGAGGCGTGGGATGTCATCGAGGCCAGAAAAGCCCTGAAAACCAAATCCCGCCGCGCGACGCAGGCGGCCTCGGGTGTGTCTGGACGATACCGCGAAGACTCTGGGTTTTTGTTTGATGCCGCCGTTTATGCCTATGATGCCAAAAAAAATGAGGATATGGCCCGCTTTTTGGGGCGCATTCCCCCCACAGCCACCGTTTTAGAACCCGATAAGGTTTGGAAATATCAATCCATTGTGGTGCGGCGCCTTTTGAAAGAGGGAGAGGATAAAAAAGCCTATACTTTTGCCGCCAACAATCACCAAAACAGCGGGGAAACCTTAGCAGAGGCCGAGTTTCTGGCGGGATTCATTGCCCTGAAAAAATTGGGGTGGGCCGAGCAGTCAACGGTTCATTTTCATCGCTTGCATGATGCCGTGGAAACCCCCATCAGTCAGGCTCGCGGAGCATACTGGTTGGCGGAAGCCTATGCAGCTTTGAATGATACAGAAAAACAGCAACAATATCTGGAGGAAGCTGCCAGCCATCCCACAACTTTTTATGGTCAATTGGCCCTAAACAAACTGGGGCGCAAAGGGGTCTTGCCAGAACCACCCGCTGCCATGCCGTTGGGCTCCGCACCGCAGGCGTTTCAGACGTGGATGGCCATTTTAGGGGCCCTGAATGATCTGGGTGAGGACAAACGCCTCGTGCCCTTTGCCCGTCATACCTTTGAAACGTTCGAGGATGTGGGCCTGCGCGTGGCTTTGCTGGATCATCTGGTGCGCTGGGGACGGATGAATTTATCGGTGTCTTTGGCGAAAAAGGCCAAAAACGATGGGCAATCGTTGGTGATGTTTGAATTTCCCAGTCAGTTTTCCTATATGAAAAATCTATCCACAGAAAAACCTTTGGCACTGGCCATCACACGTCAGGAAAGTGTCTTTCAGGTGGATGCCCGCAGTCCCGTGGGGGCCATGGGCCTGATGCAGCTGATGCCTGGTACGGCCAAAATGACGGCTAAACAATTGGGTGTTGCGTACAATCAGGCTGCTTTGACACGGGATCCCTATTATAACGTCATGCTGGGCAGTGCGCATTTGGAAACGCTTCTGGACAATTTTGACGGTGCCTATCCCATGGCCATTGCGGCCTATAACGCTGGATCAGGGGCCGTGCGGCGGTGGCTGCGGGATAACGGCGATCCCCGTTATCAAAGCCCCACGCACATGTTGGATTGGATCGAAAACATCCCCTATCGAGAGACACGCAATTATGTCCAGCGCGTGCTGGAGGGGTTAGAGGTTTACCGCATGCATCTGAATACACCCCTACCCGCCAAGGATCCCAAAACCATGCATCTGGCTTGGTGCCGCGTAACCTGTCATGACACGGTCAACTAGGGCGTATCCTCATTGGCGCATAATACCAAACCACAATCAAGAATCCCCTCTCCCCATCGGGGGTTGGGGAGAGGGGGCTGCAATAAGAATAATGCTCTGAAAAATCATGCAAAAGACCTCCTTCCCTAACCCTCCCCCGCAGGCGGGAGAGGGAATTTTTTCAAAAACATGGGGGAATGTGTATGGTTTTGAAAGTGCATTGGTATGACGCGCTTACATGATGGCATGCCTTGGTCTTGAGAGGCCATTTGTTGTCTGGATTGCTTCGCTCGCTCGTCATGAGAAAGGTTTTGCGTAAGTCCTGACAGGATAGCAAATCCGCAAGTGTCAGGGTCATTCAATAAACTTTCGTTAAGGTTTGGATGGCTTTGTGGGTTTTTCGTTGGAAGATTTGGATGCCTTCGGTGAATTTTCCGAAGGTTTTATTGAGGATATGAACGACCAAGCCATTGATGGCTGCTAGGTTTTCTGGGGCA
>CANGYP010000030.1 GCA_947458235.1 Alphaproteobacteria bacterium | reverse complement strand
TTTTCTTTCTGTGTCAAGGGGTTCGCTACGCCGGTTCGGAAAAAATCATCCTCGGTTCAGCCTCTGCCGAGGCCTCACCTTGCGGTATTTTTCCCGCCCCGCCCCTTGACACAGAAAGAAACCTGCCCCACCCCGCCCCGTTCTTTCCCGTCACCTGTTTTAGAAATGAACAGGCTGGGTGGGTTTGTTCATGGGTTGCGTTCTGCTGTGGAACACGCTATAGACTTATGAATCCACACGGGGCTCGGTGGCAGAGTGGTGATGCAGAGGACTGCAAATCCTTGTACGGGGGTTCGATTCCCTTCCGAGCCTCCATAAAATCAACACGTAATGACGTATGATGCGATGTGTGATGCCTATGATGGGGCGGGGCCCCTTTCACGGGGTCGCCGATAACACATCGGGTAACTGGTGGGCAAAGGCAGTGATGTTTCCCGCGCCCATGCACACAATCATATCCCCAGCCTTGGCCATGGTTTTCAACACACCGCCCGCCGCATCAGCATCGGGCACATCAAACACATGGGGGTGGCCCAAACGGTTCAGATGGGCCGCCAGTTGGGTGTGGGTCATGCCCTCTAGGGGCTCCTCCCCCGCAGCATAGACGGGAAGCAACACCAAGGCATCGGTTTTTAACAACACCGCCGCAAAGGCATCCCATAGGGATGCCAAACGGGAATAGCGATGGGGCTGCACAACGGCAATGACGCGGCCCGCTTTGGGGACCAGAGCGGCGGCGGCCAGCACAGCCTCAATTTCCGTGGGGTGGTGGGCATAATCGTCAATGATGGTGATGCCTTTGACCTCCGCCACCTGCGTAAAGCGCCGCTTGACGCCCTGATAGGCCGCAAAGCCCTGTCTGATGGCCGATGCCGCTATGCCGATTTGATGGGCCACCGCCAAGGCGGCCAAGGCATTTTGCACATTGTGCTGCCCGATGAGGGGGATAAAAAGGTTTTCAATGCGTCCAGAGGGCGTGGTTACGTCAAACACGGTCCCGTGTGCCTCGGTACGCAGGACAGAGGCCCTCACCATGGCATGTTGATGCAATCCATAAGTCACCACGCGGCGATCCGTGATTTGGGGGACCATGGTCTGCAACACGGGATGATCCAGACACAACACCGCCGCCCCATAAAAGGGCACCTGATGAATAAATTGGTAAAAGGCATGGTGCAAGGCGGATTCTGTGCCATAATAATCCAAATGTTCGGGATCAATGTTGGTGACAACGGCAATTTCCGCATTCAGCCGCAAAAATGTTCCATCGGATTCATCAGCCTCGGCCACCAACCAAGATCCCGTGCCCAAACGGGCGTTGGTCCCATAGGCATTGACAATCCCCCCGTTAATCATGGTGGGGTCCAGCCCCGCCGCATCCAGCAGGCACGCCACCAGCGTGGTGGTGGTGGTTTTGCCATGGGTGCCCGCAATGGCAATGGTGGATCGGAAACGCGCCAGCTCTGCCAGCATATCGGCCCGCTTGATGACGGGAATCCGCGCCGCCCGCGCCGCCACCCATTCGGGATTGTTGTCCCTAACGGCGGAGGAAACAATCACCACCCCCGCGCCTTGCACATTGGCAGGATCATGGGCCGTCATGACCCGAACCCCCATACCCCGCAAGCGGGCCACGTTGGCATTATCGGACATATCCGAACCCTGAACGGTATAGCCTAGGTGGTGCAAGACCTCGGCCAGACCACTCATCCCGATCCCCCCAATGCCGATAAAATGCAGGGGGCCCACCGTCAAGGGAATGGCGGAAAAACGATTTGGCATCATAACAAACCCACACATACAACAGACAATGCACGGACGTTATCACGGCCCTGTGGTGGTGTCATCTGCTTGTTGTTGGACAGACAGGGCTGTTCATTTCTCACTAAACTTTTCTCATACCGTCATTGCGAGCCTCCGCAGGAGGCGCGGCAATCCAGTTTTCTCGATCGTGGCATTTCTGGATTGCTTCGCTACGCTCGCAATGACGAATATTTGGCGTAAGCCCTAGGGAGAAATTAACAGCCCTGATTGGACAGAAGACAGAAGACAGAAGACAGAAGATTTTTTTCAGTCCTCGGTCCTCTGCAAGCGTGGGACGGCTTAATCCCCGTAATGATAGCAGCATTGGATAATAATAACATCCCCCCCAGACACTTTGTATACGAGGCGATGTTCGTGTGTGATACGGCGGGACCAATAAGCCTGAGAGGTCGTGTTTCAGGGCCTCGGGCTTGCCAGCGCCTGAAAAGGGGGATGTGAGACATTCTTTGATGAGAGAGCGGATTTTCTTTTGCAACTTTGGGTCTTGATCGGCCAAGATGCAAAATTGTTCCTATGCTTTTTGGGAAAAGACGAGGTTCATACCCCATCCCCCTCCACCCGATGAATCTGGCCGGATTCAACTTGGCGAAGGCTTTGGTACAAAAAATCGGCATTTTTGGGGTTTTTCAGCAGATGCAGGGTTTCCTGCCAACCATTAAAATCCTGCAAGGACATCATCACCACGGGATCTCCGTCGGGGCGCGTGATCAGACAAGGCTCATGATTCTGGCACACAGCATCCAAAGTTTTGGATAAATTGCGCCGCAACATGGTATCGGTTTGTGTGTCCATAATGAAAAAGGGGTTCTTTTGAACGGGGTTACAGTCTATCAAAAAAAACCCCAGAGGGAAAGTCCTCTGGGGTGGTACAGGTTAAGATGCACCTCTCTTACCTTCTACATTCAATTTGGGCGACATCGTAATATACACCCCCTCCCGCCTGACATGAAACCGCCATCCGTCCGAGCAGAGTGTTCGCTATAAGGGTTCCAGACCCATCAGTAGAACCAAGAGACTTGCACTTATTTGTAGTTGTAGCGCTACTGCTGCCCGTAGCCGCCCGACAAAAAGCTGTAGCAGATGCATCAGCCGTAACCATAGTCGGAAGAGGGGTGACGCCACCACTACATGCGGAGCTCGTGTACGTTCTTGTCACTATTCCACCCGTTATATCAAACCAGTAAATTGATGCGGGTGCACAAGTCCGGTTGAAGCCGGCATCAGGGAGTGGGATGTGCCAACTTTTGACTGATGGTGATGGTGATGGTGATGGTGATGGTGATGGTGATGGTGATGGTGATGGATTGCTGCCCACCAATTTACAGGTGGGGTTAGATTCAACGATCGCACCGTTTGTGCAAGTCACCCTCAGGGTGCCTAGGTAGGTTCTTGAGTTACCATAGGTGGTTACAGCAGTAAGATTTTGGAAACTCCCCTCTGTTAACGCGTTATAACTAGCAGGGCCGCAGGAAAAACCATCACCTTGAGGATCGAGCCACCAGTTAACCGTACCAGCAACACACGTTGTTGGCGGGATTACCCCAGCATTGATGATGGCAACAGCCTTACCATTCAGGACTTTGGTTGTCGGAATCACCCCCGCGGTTAATCCCGGCAACGGCGTGATGGCCTTATAGGTATAGGGGTAACAGATGTGGATAAAATATTGGTTATTCCGGTTTCCAGGAACAGGATCGTTTGCCCACGGATTGGGAATGGGAAAGCTCGGCGCCGGATTGTTATTTGGATTACACAGGGCATCAAACTGGGACGTTGTATAGATGGTTTTGTTAGAGGCAATGCGGATTTTTTGGATAATACGGTTTTCCCCCCCTTCGCCCGTGCCTTTCAGCCCCACACCCAGAGCATTCAGAAAGGTCGTCATCTCTGTTGTCGTGGCCGCAGGTTTGGCCTGCAGGTAATCCTTCACAGCATCGGACACATCCCGCACCGCATAGCGTTGCAGGTACATGTTCCCAAACTCCATCACCCCAAAAGTGATCATTAAAAACAGAGGCAGTGTGATGGCGGCCTCGATCATCCCAAAGCCCCCCTTCTGCTGCCAAAACGTTCGACATCGATGAAAAAAACGCATAAAAATCCTCTCTGATTCAAGGGTTCACAAATACATACTGCCCCAACATCCCCCAAAACATCTGTTGAGAAGGGCATGGATAAGACCTTACCCCTTATTCTGTCCCCAAAAGGTTAACAAAGGGTTAACATTTTGGGTATTGTTATCTTTTTTTTAAAATTTTAGGGGACGGGACGTAGCAATCCCGTCAATCCCCCCGAGAGACCACATGCCCCCGATCATCCAAAATCAAGGTTTGAGGTTTGGTTGTGTTGTGGGGTAGGCCAGCAGCCTCGAAAACGGCAGCGGGATCATAGACGCAATAGGTGTTGTCCGTTGCAGGGCTGTTTTGGTTTAACGCATCGCGCAAGAGGGGATGATAGCGCGCCATGGCAGGCTCGGCCACAATCAAAGTGACGTCGTTGGGCGCAGCAGGGGGCAGGGATGTTTGTGGCTCTGGATACACCAATACAGTGGAGGCGGATTTTAACACATCGGCCAAGGGACGCTCGGCGATAGCCTGTGTGTTGGCCCCACAGGGCAAAGCGGTAATACCCTGCCAACGGGCATCCAAAGTCCGTGTGACGGGGGCGGTGGCCTCATCAGAGGCACAGGCCCCCAGCATCAGAACCATCAGCACAGCGGCGGCACGGGATCCCCGTTTCATGAGCGTCCCCAGACCAAATCACTGTAATCCTGTTGCAACGTACGGGTGATGGCCGAGGGCGTATAGCGATGATCATCAATGCTGGCCACGGGTGTAATTTCATAGGCCGTACCCGTTAGGAAAATTTCCGATGTTTTGGAAAGTTCATCAGGAAAAACAGCCCGCTCAACCACCGCATAGCCCCGTTTTTTCGCAAGGCCAATGACCGTTTGACGGGTGATACCATCCAAAAAGCAATCGGGCTTGGGGGTATGAATCACGCCATCCTGAATCATAAAAATGTTGGCCCCTGTGGCCTCGGCAATTTGTCCTCGGTAATCCAGCATCAGCGCATCGTGAAAGCCAGCGGTTTGGGCCTCGTGCTTGCTCAGGGTACAAATCATATACAGGCCTGCCGCTTTGGTCCCCACAGGGGCCGTATCAGGGGCAGGGCGACGCCAGCGGGACAGGGTCATGGTGATCCCCGTTTCCACCAGTTCCTTGGCGTAATAGGTTTTGCTTTCCCACGCCGCCACAGCGCAGTGAACGCGGGTGTTTTGGGCCGCAATAGCCATCATTTCACTGCCGCGCCACACCACAGGGCGGATATAGCCATAGTGGATGTTTTGTTGCTTGACGGCATCAATCTGGGCCTGATTCACGTCATCTTCGGAAAACGGAATCACCATATCCAAGGCGCGGGCAGAGGCAAACAAGCGCTGGGTGTGTTCGTGCAGTTTAAAAATTTTGCCGTTGTACACCCGAACACCTTCAAAAACGCAGCTGGCGTAGTGCAGGCCATGGTTTAAAACGTGAATTTTTGCATCACGCCACGGCACAAAGGCCCCATCAAACCAAATCACACCATCACGATCATCAAAAGGGGGAAGAAGATCCGCAGCCACAGGGTTTCCTTTTTGTTATCCTAAAAAACACCAGAACTCTAGCAGCTCCCGCCCGATTCAGGAAGGATTTTTTGCAAGGGATGGGCACGGTTAATAGAGAGGCAATGTCATGGCGACGCTCTCCCCCCTCCACCATCCGCTCAAAAAATCCGCCACCCCTTCGGCATCCTCCCACACCAACAGGGCGGGGATGGGCGTGGCAAATTGGGGGGGCAGGCGCACGGCATCCTTGCCCGTGGTGACGCGGATGGCCCCTTCGGGGGTGCAGCGGGTCAACAGGGCGATGTCCTCGGGGGTGTAGGTATGATGATCGGGAAAACTCAGCGTATCCACCAAGGTGGCACCAGCATGCCCCAGCCCCTGAAAAAACTTTTCTGGACGACCAATACCAGCAAAGGCCACCAGAGGCTTGCCTTTCAGGGCCTCTGGCAACAGGGATACCAGATGGGCGCGAAATACAGGCTTGGGCGTTGTGGGCGCGGGACCATTCCCCAACAGAATCACCGCATCGACCCGATGCAGAGCGTCTTTAGGGGTCATGCGTAGCGATCCCGCTGGCAACACGCGGCCATTCCCAAAACCATACTGGGCATCCACCACCAGAAAGGTTAGATCTTTGATTAGGGTGGGGTTTTGTAGGCCATCATCCAAAATCAAAAGGTCCGCCCCCGAATCCGCCGCCGCTTGCGCCGCCCGCAGGCGGGTTTTGGCCACAAACGTGGGGACAAAAGCCGCCGCCATCAAGGGTTCATCCCCCACATCCGCTAAGGTATGCCGCGCAGGGTCCACCCGTAATGTTTCGTGGTTGGTGCGTTTATACCCCTTGTAAACCAAGGCGGGCTGGTGGCCTTGGGTTTTCAACAGTTCCGCCAACGCCAGCGCTACAGGGGTTTTTCCAGCCCCCCCCACCACGGCATTGCCCACACAGATCACGGGTGTTTTGATACGCTGGGGCCGCACGAGGGCCGCCCGCAGTTTCCCACCCAAACGATACACCCACGAAAGCGGCAACAACAAACGGGAAAGAGGGCTGGCCCAGATACGATCCTTTAGGGCCATAGTGTATGGGTTCTTTCGTAAATCATGGCGGCAGCGCCGCGCAGATGGGCCGCGTTATGGCGGGCTTTTTCCTGTTGCTGGGCCAAACGATCCGGATGCAACAAAAACTCCCGCAGGCGGGCATATAAATCTTGCTCATCCGTAGCCGCCACCAAACCATCCCCTAAATCGCTACACATGCGAGGAAAATTGTCCATGTTGGGGCCATGCAGAACAGCGCACCCGTGACGGGCGGGTTCAAAAACATTCTGTCCCCCATGGGGAATCAGGCTGCCCCCCACAAACACCACGGGGCACAGGCTGTAAAACAGATCCATCTCCCCCATGGTGTCGATGAGATAGATATCCTTGCCCGTAAAATCATCCTTGTGTGAGCGCAGGGCCACGCGGAAGCCTTGGGATTCGGCCAAAGCGTGCACGCTATCCCGCCGGTGGGGATGACGGGGGGCCAGAATCAGACGCAATGTGGGGATATCCTGCTGCAAACGCTGATGCACCGTCAGGATCATCGCCTCTTCGGGATCATGGGTGGAGGCCGCCATCCAAAGGGGGGATGTCCCCAGCATAGATCCTAGGGCCTGCCGTTGTTCCTCTGAAAACGGGGGTGGGGGGGCATCGTATTTTAAATCGGGGGTCAACATCACCCTTTGCCCCGACAGGGTTTCAAAACGTCTCTGATACACAGGATCACAGGCGATGATGACGGAAAAGGTGGATAAAATGCGGCCAATATCCTTGGGTATCTTCCGCCAGAGACGATAAGAAGCCTCTGACATGCGGGCATTGATTAAAAAGGCAGGCACAGCGCATTTTTTCACCGCCCCCAACAGGCCCACCCATAGATCGGATTCGGTCCAATACACGGCATCGGGCCGCCAATGGTTTAAAAAACGACGATAAAATAGGGGATGATCTAGGGGCAAAAATTGATGAATCACAGCAGACCCCAGCCGCTTGTCCACCAAAGCCGACGAGGTCACGGTCCCCGATGTCACCAACACCGACACATCCGGATCATGGGTTTTCAGGATATCAATCAGGGGCAGCAGCGATAAAACCTCCCCCACGCTGGCCCCGTGCATCCAGATGACTCTCCCGTCAGGACGGGGCTGAGAGGCCACACCGAAACGTTCGGGATAACGGGTGGGATGTTCCTTACCTTTGCGCCAGCGCAGGGCCATAAAGCCCAGAACCACTGGCGTTAAAATCCACCACAGGGCAAGGTAAAGGCTACGCATGGGCTTTGCCCTGACCCACGGCCTCATCCACACAACGATCAACCGCGTTTAATCGTGTGGCCAGATCCAGCGCCAAAGCCTGTAGAGCGTCCTCGGTGGCCTCTGGCGGCACCCACAGGGGGGCGGCAAACATCAGGGCAGCCTTGCCTATGGGGGCAGGGATGATAAAACGATCCCATGTCTGGCGCAGAATCCAGCGGCGGCGTGTGGCCACACTAGCGGGCAGAATGGGCACACCCGCACGTTGGGCCAGTTTAAGGGTGCCCAAATGCACCTGATGACGGGGGCCACGGGGACCATCGGGGGTGATGCCCACGGCACCCCCTTGTTTCAAGGCTCCCAGCAAATCCCGATAGGCCCGCGCCCCCCCTTTGTTTTTGGTTTTGGCCTGATTGCGCATAGACCCATAAATGGTCTTCAGGCCGAAAAATCCAATAATATCCGCAATAAAACGTCCGTCGCTGTGGCTGGAAATGAGCATATGAAAGGACTCCTTTCGCCCCCGCCATCCCCATGGCATCATGGCCAGACGATTGTGCCAGAAACAGACGATACAGGCCCCGTGGGTATCCATAACCGTATCCCGCGCCGCCACATCCCGCACAGTCCAGCGCACCCCCAGCCCCACCATCCGCAGATACCCATACCCTAAAAAGGCCACAATCCCCTGAAACCAAGGATGTTGAAACGTGGTCTTCCATAAGGTTTTCAGGGACAGGGCCATGGACAGAGACACACCCCTTATGGTTCGGATGGTTGATTTGGTTTAGGGGACGGATCCTCTTGGGCCAGAGGGCGAACCACAATGACCTGTTCCGTGGGGCTGGCATAGCCTAAATCGGCGCGGATACGCTCTTCAATCAAATCCAGATTCAAATGGGTGGACCGCAGGCCTTCGGTCTGGCGCTGCATCTCTTTGACGTGCTCATCCAGCGCGGCCAGTTGATTTTTTTTATCCTGCCATTCCTGATATCGGGCTAAGCCCGATAATAATCCATTCTGTCCCGTTAAGGCATGCACCAAAACATAGGCCATAACCGCCACCACCAGTCCAAAGCGACGATACCGCAACAACCACGATTTTAGGGATAACAGGATCATGAAGGGTCCTTTTTTTCTCACCCTACACCAAGGAATGGGAGGAGCCAAGGAGAAATGGCGATCAGGGAAAGGGGCATTCAAAAGACCCCATGAGAGATAGCTTTGGCTCCGACACAACGAACGGAGGGCCGTGCCTTCTGCCCCCCGTCCGTGATGGGCATCAGCCCACAGCTTGGCGGACCTCTTCGGCGAAGTCTTTTTTCTCGATCTCGATGCCCTCACCCAACTGATAACGGGCGTAGGCGGTCAGGGTGATGGGGAATCCTTCGGTTTTGGCCACGGCCTCCACCACATCGGCAATGCGGGTTTCGTTGTCCATGACAAAGGTTTGCTCCAGCAGGACAACCTCTTGGTAGAATTTTTTCAGGCGGCCCTCGATCATTTTTTCAATGATGGATTCGGGCTTACCGCTGGCGCGGGCTTGGTCAGAAAACACATCGCGTTCCTTTTGAATGGCGATGGGGTCCAAATCCGAAACGGACAGGGATTGCGGGAAAGCCGCCGCCACATGCATGGCCAGCTTGCGACCCAGATCTTTCAGGGCATCCCCTTTGGCACCAGAGGATAAGGCCACCAACACCCCAATTTTTCCCAAGCCTAGTGCCAATTCGTTGTGCACATAGGACACCACAGACCCCGACGGCACCGACAGAGTGGTGAGGCGACGCAGCGTCATTTGCTCACCAATGGTGGCAATCAGGTGGGTGAGTTCTTCCTCCACCGTGCGTCCCGTGTCAGGATAGGGCTGGGCTTTCAGGGTATCGATATCGGTGATGCCATTTTTCAGGGCCAGCTGAGCCAAGGTTTTGACAAAGGCCTGAAACGATTCATTGCGGGCCACAAAATCGGTTTCCGCATTGACCTCTAGCACCACGCCACGGGGACCGTCCACGGCCACGGCCACCAAGCCATCGGCGGCGGCGCGGGATGATTTTTTGGCGGCAGCGGCCAGACCTTTTTTCCGAAGCCACTGCTGGGCCTCTTCAAAATCGCCCCCTGTTTCGGTGAGAGCTTTTTTGCAATCCATCATGCCTGCGCCACTTTTTTCACGCAAATCACGAACCATTTCGGCGGTAATTGTTGCCATTGTGTTATCTCCTGCTTAAAACGATGCACATTGTATGGGGTTAGGCGGCGGCGGTGTCTGCACCAGCGTCCTCGGTCTCAGTGGCACGGTAATCGGCCACATCCACACGCAGGCCAGACAAAACAGCGGCGGCAAAGGCATCACAATACAATTTCAGAGCCTTTCGGGCGTCATCATTGCCCGGCACGGGATAGGTAATGCCCGCAGGGTCCGCGTTGGTGTCCAGAATCCCCACGATGGGAATGCCCAGTTTGTTAGCCTCTTGCACGGCGATGCGCTCGCGGTTGACATCCAAAACGATGATCAAATCGGGGGCCGCACTCATTTGACGGATGCCGCCCAGAACGCGCTCTAGTTTTTCGCGCTTGCGGTCCAGATCCAGACGCTCTTTCTTGGTAAGCGTGCTGCCGTGATCCTGAATGTATTTTTCCATTTGGGCCAAGGACTGAATGGAGTTAGACACGGTTTTCCAGTTGGTCAGCGTCCCGCCCAACCAGCGGTGGTTAATGTAGTACTGGCCACATTTTTTAGCCGTTTCGGAGACAATCTCGCTGGCCTGTTTTTTGGTGCCCACAAACAGAATACGACCGCCCTTGGCGGCAGTGGATTCCACGGCCACCATGGCCTGTTCCAGCAGGGGAACGGTTTGTTCCAGATCCAGAATGTGAACCCCGCCGCGTTCCCCAAAAATATAGGGAGCCATATGGGGATTCCAACGGCGCGTGGTGTGGCCAAAATGAACGCCCGCGTTAATCAGTTGACGTAAATTGATGTGGGGACGTGACATAGATAAAATTCCTTACTTTTTCCAGTTAGACCTAGCACAAGATGTGACCTCAAGACAACACCCCAAAAGACAAAACGCCAAAAGGGGAAGACTGAAGGCACCAGAAAAATCTTTGTGCGCGTGATGGCATTGCTCTTACACCATTTTAGGCGGGAGAGCAAGGGCGAATCCACAGATTCGGAAGACCTAGCCAGAAAGACCCTTGATACCCCTTGATCGCGCCCGATCGGTTGTGTAAAACAGGACATTCGCGATTTTATAGACAGGATGTTCCTTATGGCTTTTCTGGCAGACCGCTTGTCTTTGGTCAAACCCTCCCCCACCTTGGCAGTGACACAAAAGGCCGCGGCCCTTGTGGCCCAAGGCCTGCCCATCATCGGGCTGGGCGCCGGAGAGCCCGATTTTGACACCCCAGACAGCATCAAACAAGCCGCCACCGAGGCCATGAATCGCGGCGAAACACGCTACACCGACGTGGCCGGTACCCCCGCCCTGAAAAAGGCCGTCATTGCCAAAATGAAACGCGACCATAACCTGACCTATGCCCCCGATCAAATCGTGGTGGGCACAGGGGCCAAGCAGGTTTTGTTTAATGCCCTGCTGGCCACCCTGAACCCAGGGGACGAAGTGATTGTCCCCGCCCCGTACTGGGTATCCTATCCCGATATGACCCTGTTTGCGGCGGGCGTGCCGGTGATTGTGTCCTGCCCCGAAAGCGATGGGTTTAAATTAACGCCGGATGCCCTGACCCGCGCCATTACCCCGAAAACCAAGTGGTTGATTCTCAACAGCCCATCGAACCCCACGGGGGCCTGTTATACCATGGAGGAGCTGAAGGCCATCACCAAAGTCCTGCACGCCCATCCCCACGTTCACGTGATATGCGATGATATTTATGAACACCTTGTGTATGATGGTTTTGCCTATCATACCTTGCTAGAGGCCGATCCTTCTCTGCAGGACCGCGTTTTGGTGGTCAATGGGGTGTCCAAATCCTATGCCATGACCGGATGGCGTATCGGGTACGGCGCGGGGGAAAAATCCCTGATTGCCGCCATTGTGAAAATTCAATCCCAGTCCACCACAAACGCGTGTTCTGTCGCGCAGGCCGCGGCGGTGGAGGCCTTAAACGGCCCGCAAGGGTTCCTGAAAGACTGGCAGGTTTCCTTTGCCAACCGTCGGAATTTCGTGGTGGATGCCATCAACGCCATCCCGGGCCTGTCGGCGTTAAAGCCAGAGGGGGCCTTTTATGTCTATGTTTCCTGCGCGGGCTTAATGGGCAAAACCACCCCCAAGGGGGCCGTGATCCACACGGATCAGGACTTGGTCACCTACCTGTTGGAAGAGGCCAACGTGGCCTGTGTCCAAGGGGAAGCCTTTGGGCTGAGCCCCTATTTCCGGATTTCCTACGCCACCAGCCTCGAAAAGCTAACAGAGGCCATGAAGCGCATTCACGCCGCCTGCGCCGCTTTGCGGTAGAGGGGGGTAGCTTGCCCCCCTAACTGGGCATAAACCGCCGCACCACCATGCGCATCAGGGATTCGATCAGCTCATGGGACATGTCCATCATGGGCGGGTCAAAATGTTTTTTGTCCATCATTTGCGCCGTGTACAGGATCAACCCCAAAGCCTGCGCCGCCAAAATGCGGGCCGCGTGGGGGGTCAGTTCGCGCTCTCGCCCTTTCAGCAGGGCCTCTAGGGACACACTGACCTCTTGAAACGGTTTTGTATCATCCAGATGGACTTTTTCTTTTAATGCGGGATCAGGCATAAACACCAACCGAAAGGTCAGGGGTTTTTCATCATAAAGCCGACACAGATACACCACCAGTGATGATAAAAATGCCGTTTCATCCGCCGCTTGTGTTTTCAAATCCCGAATGGACAGCGTCACCCGTGAGGTTTCTTCGGAAAACAATTCCCGAATCATGGCCTCTTTGCTGGGGTAGTGACGATACAGGGCCCCTTCGGCCAGACCCGCTTTCTCCGCCACCATGCGAATGGTCATGGCCGCATACCCATGGACACACAACAGGGCCAAGGCACAGGACCGCAAATGGTCCCGTGTCCTATCGCCTTTTGTTGTTTTCATCGCTGTCATGCAAACGCTGGCCTTAGTTCAAACACATGCCCCCTTTGGATTATTCACCACTATGACGATGGGTTCAAGCCTTTGTGTACAAAATGTATCAATGGTCTTGGTATTAAGGGTCTTGTAAAAGTCTTGTAAAAGGGACTAGACAACCGCTGTCATCTCCCGTATAACCATTTTCATTTCGTGGGCGGTTAGCTCAGCGGTAGAGCGTCTCGTTTACACCGAGAGGGCCGGGGGTTCGATCCCCTCACCGCCCACCATAGACATCCAAAGTATCTATGACCACACCCTGCCTAGGGCGTGTCATCCTTTGCTCAAAAGCGGCTTTTCCCATATGCTGGGCTGTGAATCCTGCCAAAAAACAGTACGCCACCCCTTGTGGCGGGGCCCCCTTGTGGCGGGGCATTGATTGTTTTCAGAATCTTGACCGTACAAAATAGTTTTGACAGCCCCTGCCAAAATGCGTTAGTAAAAGAATCCCTGCGGAGGGGTGGCCGAGTGGTTAATGGCAGCTGACTGTAAATCAGCCCGCGTGAGCGTACGGGAGTTCGAATCTCTCCCCCTCCACCAAATCAAAAATCCCCCCAAATCAAAAATCTCCCCAAGTCAAAAATCTCCCCAAGTCAAAAATCTCCCCAAGTCAAGGATCACCTTCGTAAAATCCTAAGGGGCACATCTACAAACCTCAGTTTTTCGTCATTGCGAGGAGCAACGCGACGAAGCAATCTAGGGTTTCCTCGTGCTGAAGCCTTTCTGGATTGCTTCGCTGCGCTCGCAATGACAGTTAATAGAGGTGCTCTAAGGATTTATAGATTTATTGTCCATCGGTCTTCGGTCCTCCGTACTCTGTCCTCCCCAACACTCTGGCAGGGTCCACTTGGACCCCCGCCACCGTGACGCCCCAGTGCAGGTGGGGGCCGCTGACGCGGCCTGTGGCCCCGATAGTGCCCAG
Source organism: Alphaproteobacteria bacterium (assembly GCA_947458235.1). GTDB lineage: Bacteria > Pseudomonadota > Alphaproteobacteria > JAJTHO01 > CANGYM01 > CANGYM01. The sequence continues at coordinate 2,415 of CANGYP010000030.1, read as the reverse complement.
CGGGCTGCCGGCTTGCAGGGTATCGCCCTGTTGAACGCTGATGTCATGCAAGTGGATAAACACCGAATACACCCCCGCGCCGTGGTCCATCATGACGGTTTTGCCTGTTAAAAACATATCGGGATCTACCAGAGCCACAACACCCGCCGCAGGGGCCACCACGGGGGTGCCAACAGGGCCAGCAATGTCCAAGCCATAATGGGGGGCTTTGGGGATGCCATTGAGGATCCGCTGGCTACCAAAAATGCCGCTGATGGGGCCTGCGGCGGGTTTAATAAAGCCATCGGTGGCCAGAAAATCGTTGGTGATGGGGGCGGTGCGGGTGGTTTTGATTTTGGCCTGATCGGCTTTGATACGGGCCTGTTGCTGGGGATTGGGGGTGACAAACTTTTTGGGCAAGCCCGCAATGGTTTGAATGGACCATGCGCGGGGCGCCACTGCTAGGGATTTTGTGAGGGTTTTGGCGGTTAACGTGACCGTTAACCGCAAAGGCCCCTGTTCATCCCGCGCCACGCCAAACAGGATGCGACCGTCGCGCCCAACGTGCAGGGGGGTGTCGTTTAGGGTGACGTTGGCCGTGGGGGGCGTCACAAAGCCCGTGATCATACCCCCCTGTGTCACCCGCTGGGGCACATCAAGGGAAAGGGCGTGGGCTACCCCGCTGATCATCATCAGCAGGGCGAACACGCCACACACCATCGGCAAAATGAATCGTGGCGGAATCAAGGAACTGGGCATCATAAACAGAATGAATCCATTGGTGTTGAGGGGACTCTACCGCAGCATAGCCCCGACGTAAAATGTTTTGATGACTACAGGCCTCCAGCAGGTGAGAGAGATCGTGCAGGCGTTGTGTTTTTTCCTTGAAAAAGCCCTCCATCCGTTGATGCAGGCGGGCTTGCATATGGCCTAGACTTTGATGAATCAGGGCCAAACGTCCCTGCTGGGCCATCAGAACAAAGCCCAAACGGTCCACCCGCTGGGTGGCGGCATCCAAAAAGCGGCGCAAGATCAGAAACAGGTGCTTTTCGTTGTGTGCCAAGCCCCGCAGCAGATCATCCCGCACGGGGGTGATGATCTCCGCCGCTGCCGTGGGGGTGGGGGCCCGTACATCGGCGGCAAAATCACACAGGCTGGTGTCGGTTTCATGCCCCACGGCGGAGACAATGGGCATGGGCATGGCCGCCACGGCGCGGACCACGGCTTCGTCGGAAAAGGCCAGTAAATCCTCGAAACTGCCACCACCTCTGGCCAGAATTACCACATCAGGGCGTTTTTCGGGGGCCAAATGGGCCAAGGTTTGCAGGGCGGCCACGATTTGGCGGGGGGCGTCTTCCCCCTGAACCAATGTGGGACATAACAGAACAGGCAGGGGGAAACGCTGGGTCAAGCGATGCACAATATCATGAAACACGGCCCCATCGGGGGAGGTCACAACCCCCACCCGCCTAGGAAACGCTGGCAAGGGCCGCTTGCGGGCCGCATCAAACAGGCCCTCGGCCAGAAGGTTTTGCCGGCGAGCCTCCAGCATGGCCATGATGTCCCCTTGCCCTGCCAAGGTCAAACGCATCAGGACCAACTGATACCGAGAACGCGCCCCGTAACTGGTCAGGCGACCGCTGGCGATGATTTCGGCCCCTTCGGTAAAGGTGAGTTTATCGGCGGTATTTTTCCAGCAGACGACCTCCAGCAGGTTTTGGCTGTCTTTCAGGGAAAAATACACATGCCCCGAACGCGCCCGCAAAAAGCCGCTGATTTCGCCGCGCACATGAATGAAGGGGAAGCTGCCCTCTAGCACGTCCTGAATGGCAGTGGAGAGCTGGGATACGGTGAAAACCTCGTGATCGGGCGGCGGCGGGGATGATGAAGAGAGCGTCATAGAATGTGCCTGTTATCCTTTGTCATGGGGCCCCCTGCTGCATCCACTGAAGGATGGGCTGCCAGATATCCCTAGGGGCGCGGTTGCCGATGATCATGCCGATGTGTCCTGTATCGGGCTGTAAGGTTTGGGCATGGGGCAGTGCCGCTTGCATAGCCTGCGCCGATGCTGGGGGCACCACCGTATCCCGCAGCGGCGAAACAATCAAGGCACGCTGGCGCACGCGGGAAAAACAAAGGCTCTGCCCCGCCCACGTCAGGGTGTTATGGTGAAAGGCATTGTGTTCATAACACACGGAAAACGCCCACAATGCCACATCTGGCGTTAAGGGTTGGCCATAGTGAATCCAGTGTTCTAGGGCCAGAAATTTTTCCCTGTCGTCGGTATCTTTGGTATAGCGGGGGATGTGGGAAAAGGGGTCTTTGAGCAAAAATAATCCCTGCAGCAACCCCGAAGGCAAACAGCGTTTTTGGTGTTTCAGGGCCAAACAGCCAGCCCTGAGCGCGGGGATCATAGCCCGCTCTTCGGGGGAGGCC